>JAENXO010000376.1 GCA_016649455.1 Gemmatimonadota bacterium
CCCCAGCGTGCGGGCAATTCCCACGGTGTCGTCCAGGCGCTCGACTCCTTCAAGGCTAAGTCTCCACAGACGGAGCGCATCCTCGACACCATCGCTGATGTAGGCGTCGTTTCCGGCGAGCCGCAGGCTGTCGGCCGTTAGCTTTGCGAGCCGCTCGTCCACCGACCAGGTCTGGTAGCGGCGGTAGCGCTGCACCAGGAACGGATCCGTCCACGCCTCGGCGTAGGCAGCGGCGAGACGACCTCCGGCCGGGTCAGGTTGTTCGGGAGAGCCGCGGAGCAGGTCCTGGAACGCCTGCCGGGCCGCCTCCGGGTGGAGACGTGTCTCGGAGACGAGCTCCTCGTGCGGAGCAGCTTCGGCCAGCGCCGCGAGGCGATCTGCCGGCGGGACCGCTTGTGGTCCGGGTTGAGGCGCGGCCTGCAACACGGCCGCTGCGGCAAGGAACTCGAGCAGCGCGGGAAGACCGCTCGTCACGGAGCCGGCTCCCGGTTCATGGGTTCCTGGATCACGGGTTCCTCGATCACCTCGCCGAGGACCAGGGGCGCGAGCGTCGACTCCACCCATCGATCGATTCCCACCCGGGCGTCCACCCGCCACAGATACCGGCTGTCGCTGGAGAGGCCGGCCGAGGGCGGCAGGATCGCTGACGTATCGCGGGTTTCGGTTCTCCAGGCCACGGTACCGGTGGCGTCGAAGATGCTCACCCTGTATCGGTCGGCTCGCTCGACGGGTGACCAGTTCAGGAGGTATGCACCTGGCTGACCAGGAGCCGGCGTCGCAGCTCCGATGCCGGGTCGCTGATCGAGGATGACCGGTACATCGCGGTGCTCCAGATCCGAGTCGGACGGCGACGGACCTCGCGGAACCGCGATCAGCAGGATTATGGCGGCGGCAGCGGCTACGACTGGACCGATGCGGGCCAGACGCCGCCGCTTTGGCCGGGCGCTACACAAGATCGAATTGATATCTCGAAACTCACGCCGGCACTCGTCACACCAGGCAAGATGATCTTCAACGGTAGCACGGTGCTCCGCCGACAGCGTCCGGTCGAGGTACGCCGCGAGCTCAGCTGGGCCGAGGTGTAGTGCGTCTGAATCTCGGTTCATCGTTTCGGTGCCCCTCCTGCGAGGCGCATACCTGCCAACGTCCTGCGCCAATGGCCGACGAGATGGCGGATTGGCTCTGTTTCCATCTCACGGACGAGTGGCTCCAGATTGCGCGCGCGTCCCCCGTTCTGGATCACGGCTCCGCCTCATCAATGCCTCGCGTCTCGAGCTCTCCACGAAGTTGCGCGAGAACGGCGTTCAATCGGCGATACACATGGAACGGCGTCGGAAGGCCCATCAAGTCCGCGATCTCGCGTCCGGGGAGTCCGTCCACGAAGCGCAGGCTGAGCAGAAGCCGGTCCCGAGGTTCGAGTCCCATCAGCACTTCCTCCAGCGCCTTCCGAAGCTCGGCAAGCCTTATGGTGCGGCCGTGATCGGCGGATTCCACGGACGGCACCAGATCGATGTCCGGTACATCGGAGATCAGGTCCGCGAGGCGGCGCCTGGCCTCGAGTCGTTCCTGGCTCGCTTGAGACTCCGTGCCTCGATCTCTGCCGTACCTGGAACGCCGATGGTCAAGCACGAGTCGTCGTGAGACGATCACGAGCCAGGTCGAGAACCTGGCCCTGCCTCCCGCGGAGTACATGCGAAGACGACCGAAATCGTCCTCGCGCAATTTCCCGAGGATGTAAGCGTACGCGTCCATGGCGGCGTCGCGGTTCTTGATCGTGGCCCGGGCGGTGTGAAGCAGCAGCCGGCTGTAGGAGTCGAGGAATCGGTCCCATGCTAGGGTCGCCGCCGCCTCGTCACGAGCGGACAGGAGATCCGCCATCTCCGGGGGGAGCGATTCCTGGCTGCCGAGCCCTGGGGGTTCGACCACAGTAGAGACTCGCGTGCGAAAGTCGGCCGGTGTCTACGCGCTATCGGCTCGCTCCGGGTCCGGTGGGTGGACGTGGAGCGCATGAATTTCCTGGGTTGCCTGCGGGGCCTCAGACTCCTGAAAAACTAAGCGGTACGAGTGGGCGAGGAAAGCTGGCACGCCCGTGGGCACTCCCCCAGAAACGCCGGTGAATCGCTCAACACACCCTCAACACGTTTCAGCTGAAACGCTTTTCGCAGCCTAATCGCACCCAATGGCGGTCACGCTCCGGGCTTTACCTCCACCTGCTGGTGCTCCGCATGCTCCGAGTGCTCGGCATGCTCTTCATGTGCCGCATGCTCGCCATGCGAGTGCTTCAGTTCGATCAGGTACCCTGAGACCTCGTGATCCGAGAGGTTCTCCGGCGCGTGCACGACCGCCGGCGTGAACAGGGCCTGGCCCTTCTCGATTTCGATCTCAATGGTCTCGCCGTCAGCCAGTTGCATCCGCATGTGATTGTCGGTGAGCGCGACGAATACCGCATCCGGATGCTCGTGCATGTTCGACTTCTCGCCGGGCCCGTACGAGATACGGAGGACGCGGACCTGGTCGTTCTCTTCGACGATCGTGTAGTGCTTCGCGTCGGCGACGGTCGCGTCCCGGGCCGCGGCGGGTGCGGCGCCGATCAGCAGGACGGCGGTGTGGCAAGCAGGGCGGTTCGCTTCATTCTGCGTCTCCTTCGGGGGTGGTTCTCGGGAATCAGCGGACACCCCACTCAGGATGGAATCGCCAGAGCTGTCAAGGCGTGAACTCGCGCACGCCGATGATCTCGCCCTCCTCGTCGCCGGGGCCCGTCCACCGGCCGACCGCCACCTTGTAGGCCTGCCCGGCGATCAACTCGACCGGGGGTTCAAACAACCCCTGAGCTCCGGCAGGCACGACGCCATACCGAACTGGCGGCGCGATGACGTTCTCGCCGCGGCTGATCACGCTCCACAGGTCGTTACCCGCATCGGCCGGCTCGACGATGACGAAGAACAGCAGGCAGGCTGGTGTCCAGGAGATCTCGGGTGAGGTCCCCGGCCCGATGGTCAACTGGACCGCCGCGGGACAGGTCTGCAGAACGACCGGCGCAACCGGGTCGTCATCTCCGCAGGCGATGGAGAGTCCGGTCAGAATGGTGATCGCTGTGAGTTTCCAGCCCGACATCATTCCCTCCCGCAATCCTGGTGACGATTCGGCTCGGGTCTGGCGGCCGCTTCATTGCTCGAGACACGGCAGGATGTCTCGATCTGTCAAGC
>JAENXO010000076.1 GCA_016649455.1 Gemmatimonadota bacterium
GCACGTCTCAGCTTCGGCCAGACCGAGCGTTTCCGGCACGAAGACTATGCTCACCTGGAGAATCTTCTGAGGGCCACGGATCCGGATCGTGGCAAGCTGGTCGTCGTGGACGGCGTGTACAGTATGGAAGGCGACATCGTCAACCTCCCGGATCTCGTCCAGCTTGTGAAGAAGTACGATGCCGCGCTGCTGGTCGATGATGCGCACTCTCTCGGGATCCTGGGACCGAGCGGCGAAGGAACGGCGGCACACTGGGGTCTCACAGACGAAGTCGACCTGATCACGGGCACGTTTTCCAAGTCGCTCGCCTCTATCGGCGGCTTCGTGGCAGGTGACGATGTCGTAGTCGACTACCTCCGCTTCCACGCACGCACTGAGATCTTCAGTGCGAGTATGCCGCCCTCCGCCGTGGCGACCGTGCGCGCGGCGCTCCAGATCATCCGTACCGAACCGGAGCGCCGGACGCGGCTGTGGGAAGTCACAAGGCGAATGATGGCGGAACTCACGGCGATGGGGTTCGACATCGGCCCGACGGAAACGCCGATTATCCCCATCCTCATCGGGCCGATGAACCTGACGTTCCAGGTCTGGCGCGAGGTTTTCGATGCGGGAGTGTTCACGAATCCCGTCGTTCCACCCGCCGTTCCGGAGGGAGGCTGCCGGCTGCGTACCAGCTACATGGCCACGCATACGGACGAGCAACTGGACTTCGTGCTGGACGTTCTCGAAAAGGCCGGCAAGAAGTACGGAGTTCTGTGAGCGATCGAGGCGGCCGGATAGAGGTCAAGCCGGCAGACGACAGGAAGCATTTCCGGGACTTCATCCAGCTTCCGTATCGGATCTACGACGGCGACCCGAACTGGGTTGCACCGTTGATTCGGGACGTCAAGACGGCGTTCAACAAGAAGAAGCACCCGTTCCACACCCATTCCGAGGTGCAGCCGTTCGTCGCCTACCGGGACGGCCACGCCGTTGGACGGATCGCCGCGATCAACAACCGGAACCATGTGGCTTATCACGAAGAGCCCGTGGGGTTCTTCGGGTACTTCGAGTGCGTGAATGACCCGGAAGTAGCGGCGGCCCTGTTCGACCGGACCGCGGAGTGGCTGCGGGAGCGGGGGCTCGAGACGATGCGCGGCCCTGCTTCTTTCTCGCTGAATGAAACGGCCGGGTTGCTGACGTTGGGCTTCGACCGTCCTCCGACGGTGATGATGCCGTACAACCCCGAGTACTACGTCGATCTGGTCACCGGCGCGGGATTCGAAGAAGTGAAGAGCCTGATCGGCTATCACCTGTCGCACAGCGATGCGCCCGAAAAGCTGGTGAAGCTCGAGACGAAGCTCGAGAAGCGTCTTGGGGTCCGCACTCGCACCATCGACATGGACGATTTCGAGGGCGAGCTCGAGCGTCTCCGGGACCTGTACAACAAGGCCTGGGAGAAGAACTGGGGCTTCGTTCCGATGACGGACGCGGAAATCGACTTCATGGCGCACGAACTGAAGCCGCTCGTGAAGCGTATTCCGACGCAGGTGATCTTCGCCGAACGGGACGACGGTGAGACGATCGGGTTTACCCTGTTCCTGATGGACGCGAACCAGGCGTTGATTCACGCGAAAGGGCGCCTGTTCCCCTTCGGTCTGGCGAAGATTCTGAAGTACCTGCCGAAGATGAACTACTGTCGTGTCCTGACCCTGGGGCTGGTGCCCGAGGCCCGAGGCCAGGGCATCGACAACCTCTTGATCATGGCCCTGTTCCGGCACGGAGGCGCCGCCGGGACGATCGGCGGCGAGTTCTCGTGGATCCTCGAGGACAACGTCGCGATGCGGAAGCCGCTCGAACGCATCGGATCCGTGATCTCCAAGCGTTACCTGCTGTACGATCGCCCGATCTGACCGAGAAATATGTCTTCTCTCGTCTTCCTGACTGGAGCCACGGGGTTTGTCGGCAGTCACATCGCCGAAGCCCTGGTCCGCGGCGGGTTTCGAGTCCGGTGCGCGATCCGGACCACGAGCGACGTTCGATGGTTGCGCGGCCTGCCCGCGGAGACCGTCGAAACGACGAGGATTGACCTGTCATCTCCAGCTGCCATAGATGAGTCGCTTCGCGACGTTACACACGTAGTACACGCAGCAGGTATAACAAGAGCCTCGAACGAATCTGACTATTTATCTGTCAACGCGAATGTTACGCAGAGCGTTGCCGAGGCAGCGGTTCGTGCGTCCGTTACGCGATTCGTATTGATCAGTAGCCTGGCTGCACGGGGACCGGACGGGTCACGAGGCCCCGCGAGCGCCTACGGTGCCAGCAAGCTGGAATCCGAACGGCGATTGCAGGCCGTAGTCGAGTCCGGAGGAAGCCTGGAACCGCGCGTGCTTCGACCCGGAGGAGTCTACGGTCCCCGAGACAGGGATCTGCTGCCACTGTTCCAGGTGGCGCGGAGCGGATTTGTGCCGGTTCCCAGGGGTGTCGGCCGGTTGCAGCCCGTGTATGCGTCGGATGTCGCGACGGCGGTGCTCCAGGCGCTGGACGTGGAGTGGAGCGGGGACGGGCCGTTCCATCTCGGTGGACCAGAGGTCCATACCTGGGAAGATATCGCCAGTGCGCTGGGGGAAGCGATCGGCCGCCCGGTGCGTCCGATCCGGGTGCCCGCGGCGTTGTTCCTCGCAGCGGGATCGCTGTCTGAGCTGGCAGCGTTCATCCGACGTCGCGCGCCGGATCTCGATCGCAGACGTGCGCGGGACCTGACCCGACTCGACTGGACATGTGAGCTGGGTCCGGTCGAACAGGAGCTCGGATGGCGCCCGGCGGTATCGCTCCGAAAGGGGCTCATGGAAGCAGCGGACTGGTACAGGGAGGCTGGATGGCTGGGACGTTGAGCGGTAGCTCCGGGGGGTCGAACATGGGCAGGTCGGGTCTGCTGACCGTGGATGTCCTCACGGCGGCCTACCTCGCGGCGACGGCGATCATCGCCTTCATATCCCGCACCGAGACCGGGCTCTGGCTCGCTTTCCTGCATCTCCTGGGCATCGGCCTGGTATTTGGGCTCGGACGCCTGCCTCGTCCGCGCGGCACGTTCGGGGCGGTTCTTCGGATCGCCTATCCGGTGGCCGTGACGCCCCTGTTCTACATGGAGCTGGCGACGCTGAACCAGCTCCTGTTCCCCGGTTACTTCGACCCTGCGGTCCAGGCGTGGGAAGAAGCCGTGTTCGGCGTGCAGCTCAGCGTCAAAGCGAGTGACTGGATTCCGTATCGCTGGTTCTCGGAAATCCTGCACCTCGGCTATGTCTCCTACTATCTCATCGTGCCGACCGCGCTGATCGCCGCCTGGCGAGCGGCAGGTCGTGAAGGCCTGGAGCGGGCGGCGTTCACCACCGCCCTCGCGTTCTTCCTCTGCTACCTCTGCTTTGCCGTGTTCCCGGTTGCCGGCCCGCGGTACGACTTCGCGAAGATCACCGGTCCTCCGTCAGATGGGTACGTGTTCGGCATCGTGCATTCAATTCTCGAAAGCGGTTCCTCGAAAGGGACGGCATTCCCCAGCTCACACGTCGGGGCCACGGTCTCGGCATGGCTGTCAGGGGGTGCCGTGAATCCGCGCGCGTTCTGGATCCTCGCACCCTTCGCGGTGTCCCTCACACTGGGAACGGTGTACGGGAGGTTCCACTACGGCATCGACATGGCGGCCGGGCTCGCATTCGCGCTCACGGCGTTCTTCGCTGCGCCGCCGTTGATCCGTCGGCTGGGCCGTCGACCGTAGCAGCGGCGCCCGTCCCGAGATTCGGGCAACCTTCCCGGGCGTACCAGCGGTCCAACAGTTGGTGACAATGGAAGACTCAGCGAGATCCAGGTGTCCGAGGCCCGGCTCCTAGAGGCGGCGCGCGCCGGCGACCAGCGGGCGATGGAGGCCCTTTACACGGCCCATTCGGGTCGGGTCTTCACGGTAGTGCGTCGACTGGTCGGAGATGATCACCTGGCGGAGGACGTATCCCAGGACGCGTGGGTCCGGGCGTTCGAGAAGCTCGGATCGTTCAGGGGGGAAGCGGCATTCGGGACGTGGATGCACAGACTGGCGGTGAACACGGCGTTGAACCGGCTGCGAAGAAGCGGTCGCCGGCCGGAGGTCGAGTCCGCGGCCGAGCCTCCGACGGCGCCGCCCGATGCCGACGAGAGAATCCTGAGCCAGCGGGTTCTCGGTCAGGCCCTGGATCGGTTGCCGAACGGATATCGCCAGGTGCTGGTCATGCACGACGTGGAGGGAATGACGCACGAAGAGATCGCCGACCGGCTGGGTGTGGCGGTCGGAACCTCGAAGTCGCAGTTGCACAAAGCACGGGCCCGGATGCGGGATCTGCTCGCTCCGCCCATGGGAAGGAATGAAGCAGGGAACCATGCCTGATCACCTGAGCCGGGAACAGATCGCGGCGTTGCTCGACGAGCCGGAAGCGACCGGTGTGGACCGGGAGCACCTCGACGGTTGCTCGGAGTGCACCCTCGAGTACGAACAGATGATCCGGACGAGGATGGCGCTTTCCGCCCTGCCGGATCTCGAACCGCCGGTCGACGAATGGGAGCGGATCCGCGCGCGTCTCGGTGATGACGTTTCACCAATCGGACGACGAGTTTCCGCGCCGAACTCGACCAGATTCCGGCCGCTGTGGGCCGCGGCTGTCGTGGCGCTGTTCGCGGCGGGACTGGGAGTAGGTCGGCAGTTGTCTCCCACCGAAGACGCTGCTCCCGATACGACGGCGTCTCGAAGCGCGTCGGACGATCGGACCGAGGCGTATCTGCGTACGGTCGCGCAGATCCAGGAGCTCAGACGCGAAGGCCCATCGGGCGAAGCCGTGCTGGATGATCCGTCTCTCGCGGCAGAGCGCCTGATGCGGCTGGACGCCCTGATTGAGGCATCTCAGGAGGCCCTGCGGACGGCCCCGACGGACCCGGTTCTCAACAACCTCCTGTTCGATGTCGTGGACGAAAGGCAATCGCTGGCCGGGCAGATGAACCGATCGCTCCGATATACATCGGTGGAGTACTGAGCATGTCCAGGTGGGACGTTCTGTTCACGGCGGGCGCGGTGTTCGCTCTCCTGTCCCCGCTCGGATCGAAGCTGCAGGGCCAGGAACCGGCGGAGGCTCCGGTCGTGGTCCAGTCCCTTGAAGGCACGATCCAGGTGCTGACGGATCAACCCCGAGCGCGCCTGGGCCTGTATCTCGATGCGAACTGTGTGAGGCCGGACGCTGCCGCCCTCTGCGACCGGCCGCCCGTGGTAGTGTCGGTGGTGGAGGACGGACCAGCGGACCGGGCCGGGGTCAGGCAGCAGGACACGCTCGTTGCCCTGGACGGTAATCCACTTTCGACTCTGGAAGGTCGGCTCGCGCTGCAGTCGCTCGAGTCGGGGACTGCCGTTCTCCTGTCTGTCGCGGGACCGGAGGGTCGACGCGAACTGAAAGTCATTCCTGAGATTCGTACATCGGCCCAGGTGGTGAACTTCGAGTGGCGGAGCCCTGACGCGGACGGTGTACGCGAGCAGTTTCAAATGTTCCGCTTCCCGCCAGACGCGGACGACTGGGAGCTGAGGACTCGTTTCGACTCGATCGTCGGTGAGGGCTCGGAAAGAACGTTCGTGATGTTCGGACCCGATTCCGACGGTCAGCTCCGGGTCGAAATCGTCGGTACTGACTCCGTCGGCGTCATATCACGCCTGGACGCCCGGACACCGGAGACCGTGACGGGGTACGTGGTCGAAAGTCGGGAGCTCGCGAAGCGGCTGGAGGAGGTCAGGGACCGGACACTGCGGATCGCCCGGATCCAGCTCGACAGTCTCGTACGTCTGCAGGGCCGTGGCGTCGATTTAATGATTGCGCCCTCGCCGTCGTCTGACGGAGCCCGGCGGGCGCCGGCTGAAGACGAGTTGATCAGGTACCAGCAAATTCCGGGGTGGCCCGGCTTCGAATCGATGCTGACCTCAAATCGACGCGTCGCCGGAGCGGAGTTTCTCGAGTTGACGCCGGACCTGGCAGAGTATTTCGCGGGAGTTCAGGAGGGACTGCTGGTGCTCCGGGTGATTCCGCACACGCCGGCGGGTCAGCTCGGCCTGCGAGACGGCGACGTCGTGATCGAGGCCGACGGCGGTCCGGTGCGGTCGATCGAGATCTTCCGGGCCCGGATTGTCAATGCGGACGGAGATGGAACAGAGGTAAAGTGGATCCGTAAAGGCGTCGAGTCCGAAGGTCGCCTGAGCATACCCTGAGCCACCGCCGCGGACAGTGTAGTTCGGCGGCCCATGGCGCGGTTGCCGGGCGGGTGTCGCAGCCGCCTTCGCTGCGTCAGATTCCAGCCATGAGCGCTACACCCAGGGATGCGGACCTCCGCATGCGACTCGCCGCGACTTCCGCGGAGCTGACCGAACAGTTTCTAGCCTGGCGTGGAGAGAAGTGGTCTGACGCCAGGTTCGATGATCTGGCCCGTCGGATCTTCACGCTCCAGTTCGAGGCAAGTGTTCCCTTCCGCAAATACTGTATTTCGCGCGGCATGGATCCAGGTGGGATCCGAGACTGGCGCGACATTCCCCCGGTTCCCACTGCGGCCTTTCGGCAGGTCGATTTTCGAACCTCACAGGGCGCGGATGAACTGCTGTTCCTCACCAGCGGCACGGCCCGCGGACTGAATGCGAGGGGGCGGCACATCGTTCCGTTCCCGGAGCTGTATCGTGCGTCGCTGCGCGAGCCGTTTCGCCATTTCGTTCTCGGCGAGCGGCAGAGGGAGTTACGGCTGCTGAGCCTCGTCCAGCCGTTTGCCGCGACCAGGGACTCGTCTCTCGGGTGGATGCTCGACGACCTGATCGAAGAGTTTGGAATTCCGGGCTCGTGGTCTGTGGCCGATGAGAGCGGAATCGACTGGCAGCTTCTCGAGTCCGCCTGCCGCTCGGCGGAGCAGGAGGAGATACCCGTCTGCCTGATGGGGACGACCGTCGCATTCTCAGGATGGACGAATCGGCTGCAGCGGGAGGGAACGCGGTTCTCGCTTGCACCCGGGTCCGTCCTGATGGACACAGGTGGCGTGAAGGGAGGGTCCGGACTGGACCGCGCTGACATGCTGTCGAGTCTTCTGCCGCTCCTCGGGCTGGCCTCAGTGCAGGCGGTGAACGAGTTCGGAATGACGGAACTGCTCTCACAGATGTACGGACGCGGCATCGAGAATCCGCCTTTGACAGGCCCGCCGTGGCTCCGGACGCTGGTCCTCGATCCGGTCAGCCTCGAGCCCCGCCCCGATGGCTCGGAGGGAATCTTGTGTCATTACGACCTCGCCAACGTAGGCTCGGTGATCGGAGTCCTGACCGACGATCGCGGCCGCATCGGCAGTGAAGGGGTGACCTGGCTGGGGCGCTCGCCCGGCGCGCCGCCCCGGGGCTGTTCGCTCGCCACAGCAGAGCTGCTTGCCGTGCAGGATCATGGCTGAAAATCCTGGCGGGCGGATGTGGCATCTTCCCGGCCTCGAGCCGGACGGTACGCCCCGTGAAGCAGCTGGAGTCGAGACAGTTGAATCGAGCGACCTCGAGTGGCATGAAACCCGGACCGCGACGGGGCGCCTGGTACGGACCCCCCGGCTCTCCGATCGGCAGGCGTCGGCGATCGCGGCTTCGGTGCGGTCCGCGGCTCTCGAGGCACGATCCGTCCGGACTCATTCGGATGTGCTGCGCGCGATCTCCAGCGCGGCGTTGAGACTCGCCGATCCGTCCGATGGTGTGGGCCGGGAGGCTGAGCTCCTGCTGTCGAGTGAACTGGGCTGGTCCCGTGAAGCGGCGCGGGAAGCTCTCGCCGGCATGTCGCGAGAATGGACAGAACACGCCCTGAGCGCGCTCGTCGAGTCGGAGATTGGCGATCCCGCCCTGCTCGATCACTTCGTTCCGGACCCGACGCGAAGCGGGCGCCTCAGAATGGCGGTCGGCCCGCCCCTCCAATTCCAGATCCATGCCGGAAACGTGCCCGGAGTACCCGTCACAGCGGCGATCCTCGCTCTGCTCGCCCGCTCGGGCGTGGTCGCGAAAACGGGAGCTGACGAGCCAGGCCTGCTTCCGTTGTTCGCACGTGCCCTGGCTCAAACGGACCCCCTGCTGGCTTCCTGCCTGGCAGCGACCTGGTGGCCGGGCGAAGACCCGCCTCCGGCATTCGCCCGGTGGGGTAAGGAAGCAGGTAAAGTGGTTGTTTACGGCGGAGATTCAGCTGTTCGCGTCGTCCGACAGCAGATTCCACCGGAAGTGGAGATAATCGTGTACGGTCCCCGGGTGGGAGTGGCGGTGTTCCTGCCCGACGCACCGGACGAGGCTGCGGCTCTCCTGGCGCGGGATGTCTGCGCGTACGAGCAGCGGGGCTGCGTATCCCCGCGAATCGCGCTCGTGATCGGCTCGGACGCGCTCGTCCTGTCCGACCTGGTCGCAGCGGGAATGGAAGAGGAGGCCGCCCGGGTGGCACCTCCTGCGGTGTCGGAGACGGAGGCCGTCGCTCTACGCTCGGCCCGTGCCGAGTGCGAGTTCTCGGGACTCGAGGACGGAAGTACGCGGGTCTCGGGTCCGCCCGACCTGTCATGGACGGTCCTGGCTCACCGGGACGCCGGAATCGCCTCGGAAGCGCTTCCTAGAGCTGTCTGGGTATATGGAATCCCATCGGTCGAGGCGCTGGACACGCTTCTGGGGCCGTTCGAGGGGCGGATCCAGAGCATCGGCTATGCGGGACGTGAAGGGGATGCTGACCTGGCGCGCCTGGCAGCCCGGCTGGGTGTGAGCCGGATCTGTGCGCTGGGAGACATGGCGTGGCCGCCGCCCGACTGGCGGCACGAAGGCAGACACCGGCTGCTTCCCCTGCTGACCTGGACGGACTGGGAACCAGTGTCGTGATGGGTTTGGCGAGGAGGATCGCTCGGGGGTAGCTTCGGAGCGCATTTGCTGACAGTGGCGTGGGCGATGAGTACGGCCGCGAAACAACGACAAAGGAAGATCTGATGCGATCGAGCGAGCGGGTGGATTGTGTGGTGAGGAA
>JAENXO010000327.1 GCA_016649455.1 Gemmatimonadota bacterium
ACCATCACGAAGCCGGTCCAGCCGATCAGCAGGTACAGGCCGAGCAGCATGAATCCGGAGATCCATGCCAGTGCCCGCGGTCCCCAGCTCCGCCTTCGAACGAACATGCGGAACGCGTGCACCGCGATGGCGACGATCGCGGCGTCGGAGGCGAATCGGTGCAGACCCCGGATCCATCGTCCGGCCCACGCCTGCTCGACGATCCGGGTCGTCGAGCCGTACGGGTCTCCGATTCGATAGAAAATGAGCAGGTACAGGCCCGTGACGATGAGCACGATGAGCATGGCGACCGCGATCGGGCCGCTCTGGAGCAGGGGATTGTAGCGCGACGTATAGAGCCGGTCGAACACCGAATCCACGCGGGCCAGCATGCGGCCGAACAGGCCGGGGGACCGGGCCGTCCTCGCTCTCATCAGGTCCTGGTCATCCGGTCCTCATCCCTCCGCGCGAGGTTGTCCCGAACAGCCGGGGCTGGACATCCGGGCCGATCTTATTTATCACATACAGGTGATAATCAACAGGCGTCGGCCATGTTCCCCGCATTATCAGGAGACCGCATGAGCGAGCCAACTCCTCCCCGGGCGGATGACTCTTCCAGCGAGGAGATCCCCTGGGGGCAGCGCCTTTTCGATCGTCCGTTCGTCCTCCTCGTGCTCGGCATCGTCGTGATGGCGGTCTTTTTCACGGGGTGGGGATTGTGGGAAGTCCTGTCGTTGCCGCCCGCACCGCTGCCCTGACCGGGGAGACCTGACATGTACGACAATGGAATCGAACCGGCCCTCGGCGTGTGGTGGAAGCCGGCGCACAGGGCCGAGAAGGTATGGATCGCCATCGCCTTCGCCTGGTGCATGGTGCTGTTCGCGATGATGCCGCTCTGGCATCTGAAGGGCGGACAGAACCCGACCGGGATCCGCCATCGCGTGGAGCCGGCCGACTTCGAGGCTCGTACAAACGAGTTCATCGAGGAGTACCGGGTCGGGGAAGAGGCGGGACTCCCGATCGTCGAGCCGCCGCCGGGCGCGGAAGTCTACCTGGTGGGCAAGATGTGGCAGTGGACGCCGATTCTCCGGCTGCAGGAGGGCGCGACGTACCGACTCCACATGTCGAGCCTCGACGTGAATCATGGATTCAACCTGTATCCGTTCAACATCAACTTCCAGGTTATTCCGGGCTACGACTATGCGCTCGACGTGACGCCAACGGAGGCGGGGGAATTCCGGATCATCTGCAACGAATTCTGCGGGATCGGGCACCACGTGATGGTGGGACGGGTGGAGGTCGTGCCGGCCACTGAAGGAGCTGCCAGGGCAGGAGGTGCAGAATGAACGCCTTCCGGACCTGCCCGACGACCGGGCTCTCGATACACCGCGATGCCGACAAGCTGATCAAAGCGCACGCCGTCGCGGCGACCGTGTCGCTCCTGATCGGGGGAATCGCCGCTTTCCTCGTGCTGCTTACCCGATGGCAGGCGATCCACCTGCTGGATGCCGTCTGGTTCTACCGGATCCTTACGGTCCACGGCATGAGCATGTTGATCTTCTTCATCATCTTCTTCGAGATGGCGGTTCTGCTGTTCGCGGGACCGATCCTGCTCAATAGCCGGGTGCCGGCGCCGAAAGTCGCATGGGGCGGGTTCGGCCTCATGGTGGCGGGGGCAGTGCTCGTCGAGTGGACGATGTGGACCGGCAAGGCGGACGTGCTGTTCACCAGCTACGTGCCGCTGAAGGCGACACCGAACTTCTATCTCGGCGTCATCCTGTTCGCGGTCGGAGCACTCGTCACGGTGGGGATCTTCTTCGCCTCACTCGTGGTGGCGAAGCGGGAGAAGACCTACGAAGGCTCGGTGCCGCTTGTCACCTTCGGGGCGATCACGGCGGGAATCATCGCGGTGATCACGCTGCTGCACGGCGCGGCGATCTACATCCCCACCTGGTTGTGGTCGATGGGGATGATGAACGTGGACCCGCAGATCTACCGGCTCGTGTGGTGGGGACTCGGGCACTCGTCCCAGCAGATCAACGTCGCCGCCATGGTCTCAATCTGGTACCTGCTCGCTACCCTGACGGTGGGTGGCGTGGTGCTGAACCAGAAGATCAGCCGCACGGCGTTTGTGCTCTACATCCTGTTCATCTCGATGGCCTCGGCTCATCACCTGCTGGTCGATCCGGGAATGGGCGCCGCGTGGAAGGTGTGGAACACCAGCTACTTCATGTACATGGCAGTGCTGGCGAGCATGATCCACGGCTTCACCGTGCCAGCCGGAATCGAGCTCGGGATGCGCCTGCGGGGCTATTCCCAGGGCGTGTTCGGCTGGCTGCGGAAGGCACCGTGGGGCGATCCGGGCTTCAGCTCGATGATCTTCAGCATCGTCGTGTTCGGCTTCGTGGGCGGGATCACGGGTGTCACGTTCGGAACCGAGCAGATCAACATCATAGCCCACAACTCGCTGCGGATTCCCGGTCATTTCCACGCAACCGTGGTGAGCGGCACCGCGATGGCGTTCATGGGCCTCACTTACTACGTGATTCCGCTGATCTTCCGGAAGCGGATCGCGTTCTTCAAGCTGGCGAGGATCCAGCCGTACCTGTTCGCGATCGGGATGCTGATCTTCAGCCTCTCGATGACGTTCGCGGGCTCGTTCGGTGTGCCGCGGCGGCACTGGGACATCAGCTTCTCCGGCGCTCCGTTCGACGTCCAGTATTCGCCCGCGGTGGACATCGTGATGGCCGTGATGGCAATCGGCGGCCTGATGGGGATCCTCGGTGGAGCGATCTACATCCTCGTCACCGTCTGGTCCGTGTTCTTCGGCAAACCTCTGCCCGCTGGTGAAGAAGAGAAGTATGCGGACAGCATCCCGCAGGGTCTGATCACGAAGCCGTGGACGCAGATTCCCGACACCGACAGGGACCCGGAGACTCCGTGGAAGATCGGTCCGGTGCCCGGAACGGCGGTCCTCGTTGCCGTGTTCTTCCTGGCGTTCGTGACCTACTACTTCGCGAACTGGGCGCTGCTGTCCTTCGTCTGGAAGGTCGGCTGAGTGGAGAGGGCCCGCCTCGAGCCCGACCACAGGTGGGCCCTCTTCGCGCTGGGCTCGATCGGCATCGTCACGGTCGCGTGGTGGGCGCTGGCCCTGTGGCCGGTGCCGGGCGACCCGGAATGGCTTACGCGGGCCCGAGCCGTCTGCTTTGACACGGGCTCCGACGGGATGCCCGCAGTATCCGGCTGGATCCTGCTGATCGGACAGCCGATCGGCATGCTCCTGTTCCTCCTGGTGGTGTGGCCGAAGCCCGTGTTCGGCGGGCTCGGCGCGCTCGCTTCGCAAAGGTCGGGTCGTCTGGCGCTCGTGGGAGCTGCAGCCGTGTTGGTCGCTGGCATGTTCGGGGTGTCTCTGCGGGTCGGGCAGGCGTCCGCGCGGGCTGCGCCGGCACGGCTGGCCGATCTCGTTCCGGCGGCTGACGTGCCCCGCATCGACCGGCCGGCGGCCGAACTCGGGCTGGTGAACCAGCGGGGAGAAACCGTCGCCCTGGAAGACCTCGCCGGCGGCCCGGCAATCGTCACCTTTGCATTCGGACATTGCGCGGACATCTGCCCGACGGTGGTGAGCGGCGCGCGACTGGCCCGGGAGCAGGCCCTCGAGGCGAACGCGGCTGCTGCGATCCCGCTCGTCGTCGTCACCCTCGATCCGTGGCGCGACACGCCGGCGCGGTTGGATGAACTGGCGGTTCGTTGGGA
>JAENXO010000236.1 GCA_016649455.1 Gemmatimonadota bacterium
ACTCCCAGATCCTTCACGATCTCGACGAACCGCGGGTCGTCGCGCAGCGAATCGTATTCTGGATACACGCCGATTCTCCACAAATACCCGGCACCTGCTCGCTGCATCTCCTGGAGATACTCGATCGCCTCGTCGTGCCAGCCGAGGCCGAGACGCATCACGAACAGATCTCTCGCCGACAGCCCGTCTGCGCGATCGAGCACTGCCAGCGCCTCCTCGGTCCCGACTCCGGTCACCATGGCTTCTCCGACTACCCGCCAGTTGACCGGATTCTGGAGTCCCATCCGGGTAGCCATCCCCTCTGCTGCGTCGGCTGCCTCCCTGGCGGTCAGTCCCAGCCCCCGGGCAAATGCAACCAGCTTCCGGTACCCCGAGCCGTCCCCAGCCAACTCCTCCGTAAGCTCGTACTCCGCCCGGGCGCGATCCACCTCTCCGGCGACTAACAGGATGTCGCCGTAGTTCACGTGGAAGAATGGCGCCAGCGGATCCAACTCCACTGCCTTTTCGATGTACGGCCCCGCCTCGTTCACCCGACCCACGTTGGTCAAGAGGCCGGAGAGCTGCTGGTTCGCGTTGGCGTACGACGGCCGCAGTGACAGGGCCCGTCGCAGCGCCTGCTCTCCCAGGTCGTGGTCATTGTCGAATTCCGCCGCCAGGACCCCGGCGGACACCCAGCCCTCTGCCATCTCTGGGTCCAGAGTGAGAGCCCGCAGCGCGGCGAGTCGACCCTCCTGGAGGAGTCCCGCCGACTCGATGTCGCGCCACACGAGCGCGTCGATCGCGTCGGCGAGACCGCTCCAGGCCAGGGCGAAGTCGGGATCTCGGCCAACTGCCGTCCGGAAGTGTTCGATGGCCTCCCTCAGCGCCTCCACGTCACGAGTCCGCCACTTCTCACGGCCCTTCAGGTACTCGTCGTAGGCGACGACATCCTTCGTTCCGCCGCGCGTGGTCGGGACGTCCTCGGGCTTGAGCCGCGGGATCAGGGCCGCCGTTACGGCGCTGGCGATCTCGTCCTGCGTCGCGAACACGTCGTCGAGTCCGCGGTCGTACTCATTTGACCACAGGTGGAAGCCGTGTTCCGCGTCAATCAGCTGGACGGTGATCCGCACCTGATCGCCCGACCTGCGTACACTGCCCTCAAGTACAGTCGCCACGCCGAGTGAGTCGGCGATCGTCCGGATGTCCGCATTCGTGCCCTTGAACGCGAACGACGACGTGCGAGCGGCAACGCGCAGGTCCTCGACACCCGCCAGGGCGTTGAGGAGTTCTTCCGACAGTCCGTCGCTGAAGTATTCGAGATCTTCGCTGTCGCTCAGGTTGGCGAACGGGAGCACGGCGATCGAGTCGTAGGTCCCGGTCCCGCGGATCCGGCCCGTCGCCAGCCACCAGCCGCTGAGCACGATCAGGAGCAGGCCGGCCAGCGCCGCGAGACCGATCGGCCACCTGCTGCCAGCCGGAGCCGCTGCGATTTCGTCGAGTTCGCCAGCCGTGGCGTCTGCGGTCTTCCTCAGACCCTCAGGCGTCAGCTCGAACGCCCACGCGATGAGGATCGCCATCGGAAATCCAAGGATGATCAGAAATGCCACCGCGCTCATGATCCATGGCGGCAGGTGCAGCGCCGGGATGAACACATCCGCCGCCTGCATGATCACGAATCCGACGCCACCATACACCGCGGCAATGCGGAACACGTGCCTCCGCTTGAGTTCGGCCAAGAAGCGCTGGTATCCGGGTGCCTGTGACATGGGCGGGAAGATCGGCACTTGCTGGTTCCCGAGGCAAGCGGCTGACCCGTTGATTGCCTCGCCTGCGTCGATCCAGGTCGGCAGATTATCGGGACAGAGATTCCCGTTTCGCACATGTCTCCCGAACAGGAACCGAACTCATGAAGGTACCTTCACCAACTCGCTTCGGGCCAATACGGACGACCGCAATTCCGGTCATTCTGTCACTCACGGCGGCCGCGATGCTTCCGAACCCGGCTCTCGCCCAGGCTGATCTCGAGACCCCGGAAGGCCTGATTGAAGAGATCTACCGGCTGGTCACCTTCCCCGCGGGCACGACCCCCGACTGGGACGCGGTACGCAGCCTGTTCATCCCCGAGGCCCTGGTCGTACTGCGCACCAGCCGCGAAGGCTCGACCGTGTTCAGCGTCGACGGCTTCGTGCAGGACTTCGTCGCGTTCATCGAGCAGGCCGACGTCGAGCAGACCGGATTTACCGAGCGAATCCTGGACATGCAGACCTTCGAATGGGGGGACATCGCGCACGCTCTCGTGTTGTTCGACTCGGACATTCCGGGCGACGGTCGGGAGCCGCGAGCGGGCGTGGACAGCTTTCAGTTGATCAAACGGGACGGACGCTGGTGGATTGCGTCGATTTCCAACGAGAGGCCGTCCGCTGACCTGCAGTTGCCGGAGGTGTTCGGACCGTGACAGCTATTCGGGCAGGTTCAGTCCCTCGATGATCGCCTGGAAGCGGGGGTGGTCCCGGATCGGATCGAACATCGGCATGCCGATCACTTCGAGCCCGATCACGGGCCCCTCGAACAGCTCCTCGAGCTGGGTGAGCGCTTCGTCCTCCTCGCCGAGGATGACCAACCAGATCGCCTGCATCGGGCCTCCTCCCTGCGCCATCGGCAGGCGGACATCGCCTCCAACGAGCTCGAGTCCGCGCTGTCTCTCCGTCGAGCCGGGTTCGGCGCGGGCCGCTGCGACCATCGAGGTCAGGAGGTCTTCCACCAACGGCTCGAGACGAGCCGCGCGCTCCGCCTCGTCGAACCGGCCCTCGTAGGCGAGAAACTGGGTCAGGGAGATCGGGGAGATCGTGAAGCCGCGCACGCGCCACAGAATCTCCACCGCCTCCTCGTAGTGGCGGGCGACGAGTCCGTACACGCCCACCAGGCCGAGCTTGTGATGGGACAGGGGATCGAGCGCCAGGGAGCGTCGCGCCGCGTCCATGGCTCCTTCGAAGTCGCCGACGGCCAGCAGGTACTGCGAGAGTTCGCCGTGTGCTTCCGAGCTTTCCGGAGCCAGCTGCACCGCCCGCAGCAGCTCTCGCTCCGCGTCTTTCCACTGGCGTCTCTCGCGCAGCACGCTTCCCAGCGCCACGTGGGCGTTCGCGGAATTCGGGTCGAGCGCCAGGGCCCGCCGGGCCGCCTCCTCTGACAACGCGAGGGACTCCTCGAAGTCCACCGACGCGTAGTACGGATACAGGGCGTACACCTCGGCAAGCCCGCCCCAGGCCGGAGCGTACATCGAGTCGATGGCTAGCGCCGCCCGGAAGTGCTCCTCGGCGCGGTGCAGCGCGTCGCCCCGCTGGCTGACGAAGGCCCGACCGAGCAGGTACTGCTCGTACGCTTCGATATCTGTGCGAGCCACGCTGAAATCGGCGCCGTGCTCGAGTCCGAGCCTGCCGAGGAGAGCGGTGGCGATCGCGTCGGCGATCTCCTCCTGCACCTCGAACACGTCCGTGAGCTCGCGGTCGTACGTCTCGGTCCACAGGTGGAAGCCGTCGGACGCCTGGATCAGCTGCGCCGTGATCCGAAGACGGTCGCCAGACGCGCGAACGCTGCCCTCGAGCACGTTCGCGACGCCGAGCGAATCGGCGATCGTCCGGATGTCGGCCGAGCCGTCCTTAAAGGCGAACGACGAGGTGCGGGCGGCAACGTTGAGGCCCTCCACGCGGGCCAGAGCGTCAATGAGCTCCTCCGACAGGCCGTCCGAGAAGTACTCTTTGTCGCCTGCCTCGCTCATGTCGGCGAACGGGAGGACGGCGATCGACAGGTCGGACGCCGCCGCAGTCTCGCCGGTGGAAGCCCCGGACCCGTCCACGGCGCCTGCCACGGGAGCCCCGATCGAACCGCTCTGTCCCGCCGGCTCCGCTGCCGGCCGTCCCAACACCAGCCATGTCCCCACGAGCAACAGCGCGGTTCCGGCCGCTGCCGCCAGGCCGACGGGCCACCGCTTGGCCGGCGGAGCTTCGATGATCTGCGTAAGCTCCCCTGGCGCCGCTTCCTCCGTCCGGACCAGCCCGTCGGGCGAGCGCTCGAACACCCACGCCACGAACAGCGCCAGGGGGAAGCCGAGCAGCCCGAGCACGGCAGCGAGTGTGACGAGCGATTCGGGAAGGTGGAGGGCCTGGACCAGGACGTCGGCGCCCTGGAGCACGCCGAACATCCCGGCTCCGTATACCGCGGCAACCTGGAATACCTTCCGGCGCTTGAGCTCGGCGAAGACCCGCCTGTAGCCCGAGGCGGAAGGCTCCGGCCGGTCCGCTGCGAGGTTTGGACCTCCCGTCACCGGGTCACCGCCACTAACATCTCGGGGTCGGCATCGGCCCAGAGCTCCTCGAATGCCGCCCTGTAATCCGTCGCGCTCTCCGTGTCGCCTCGTGTCTCCGCAATCTCCGACAGCCGAAGCAGGGCCACGGACCTGTACGGCAGCCCGGACGGCGAGATCTCACCGATCGTCGAATACCACTGCGCGGCCTCGTCGTATCGACCGAGCTCGAACAGGATCTCCGCACGCAGGAACCGCTGCGCGATCCTCGAAAACAGCGGGGAGACCATGGTCTGCCCGTACCAGGCCGCGTGCTGCGCTGCCGCGAGCTCGGACAGGGCCTCTTCCAGGCGCTTCTCTTCGTACAGCACCGCAGCTCGCACCGAATGAGACAGGTCTGTCGCCAGGCTGCCCGCCGTGGACGGAAGCTCGATTTCGGCCAGCGCGTCAGCGTGTCGGAGCGCGGCGTCCGCCTCCCCGAGACGGGCTCGCAGCAGGCCAAGCTGGTATTCACGAATCAATGGGTGGAGTTCGTCGTGCGAGCTGAACACGACACTCGGATTTCCGCTCGGCCGAATCGTGGAGGGGTCGAGCGCCTCCAGTCGGTCAGCGATTTCGGACAGTTCCGCTTCCGTCACCGGAACGAACGGCATCGTCGACACGGCGGCC
>JAENXO010000078.1 GCA_016649455.1 Gemmatimonadota bacterium
GATGACTGGCGCGCGCTGGTGGCGGATTCGACTCTCACGGAAGAGCCTCGCTGAGTTCCCGTTCGAGCCGAAGCTGCCCGCACGCGGCAGCAATGTCGCGACCACGCGGCGTACGCACGGCCGCGGGAATCCCACCGGACTCGAGAATGGAGCGAAAATCGTCAATCCGTTCCGGGTGACTGGGTCCCCAGGGCTTTCCAGGTATCGGATTGTAGGGTATCAGGTTCACGTAGCTCGAGATTCCCTTCAGTCTCTTCACGAGCAGCCGCGCCAGTTCAGAACTGTCGTTTACTCCGTCGATCATCACGTACTCGAACGACACCCGTCGAGCCTTTCGCGCCTGGTAGTCACGCACGGCCGCCAGCAGTTCGTCGAGCGGATACCGACGCTCGACCGGCATGAGCTCCCGGCGCAGCTCCGGGTCCGCCGAGTGCAGGGATACGGCGAGCCGGAACGGCTCGGGCCGACCGGCGAGCGCCCGGATTCCCGGCACCAGTCCCACGGTCGAAACCGTGATCCGGCGAGCTCCAAACTCGAATCCCGCGTTCAGCACCGTCAGGGACTCGAGCACCGGCTCGAGGTTCGCGAACGGCTCTCCCATTCCCATGTAAACGACGTTGGCGATGGCCCTGCCGAATGCTTCGACGGAAACTCGATCGGCGTCGCGGTACTGTTCTACGATCTCGGCGGTCCTGAGCTGACGGGTGAAGCCGAGATCTCCCGTGGCGCAGAATCGGCATCCGAGGGCGCAACCGGCCTGCGACGACAGACAGAGAGTCACCCGATCGTCGGCCGGGATCAGGACGGATTCCACCTGCTCTCCGTCCTCCAGGCGCCACAGGTGCTTGATCGTCCCATCTGTCGATCGTGCCTCGAACGAGCGCGTCGCGGATGACAGACAGAATGCCATCTCGAGGCGATCGCGGAGTTCCACCGGGAGATTGGTCATGTCGGAGAACGACACCGCGCGTCTGCCCCAGACCCAGGACAGGATCTGCTCGACCCGGTATTCCGGCTGATCCCATTCTCGCAGGCTGTCGCGCAGCTCCACCCGGGCTCGCTCCGGTGTCACGCCGAGCAACTCGACCCGATCTCCGGTCGTCATCTCCCGGACCTCCTTCGAATGTCGGCTCACGCTGCCTCTCCCGTGCTCGTCCGTTTTCTTGCTGCTCGACCTGCGATCCCGGTATCTTTGTGCTACCCGGCGTCCCCGGCTGCCGTGGATACGAAGATAGCGGTGCAACCGTTCCCTTCGGAGGTAGTTCATCAATACCAGATCCCTCGGCCCGGATCACACGATCGCGGATCTGCTCGCTCCCGAACAGATTCGGATTCCGCTCGTCTCCCGCGCGAAGAGTGACATCCTGTATGAGCTCAGCGGGATTCTCGCGTCCCAGGCGGGTGTTCCGGACCAGGCGGACGAGATTCACCGAGCAATCGAGCGGCGCGAGGCTGTGCTCAGCACCGGGATCGGCAATGGAATAGCCATTCCTCACGCGAAGAGTTCCGTGCTGCGGGCGATGACCATGGCCGTGGGGACGACCTCGGGTCCGATCGACTTCGAATCCCTGGATGGAAGCCCTGTAAGGCTGGTGTGGATGCTCGCGGGACCGGAACGAACGATCGGACTCCACGTGCGCACCCTCGCCCGGGTCAGTGAGCTGCTGCGCGTCGAGAGGACCCGCGCCGGTCTGATCGCCGCCACCAGCCCGGAGGAGTTTCTGACGCGCGTCGCCGCAGCCGAGCGCGATTGAGACCGGCGATCCCGAGTTCGACTGGCAGGCCGCGGGATGTCCTGCGGGTTTTTCGAGTCGCCACGGTCGTATGGGCGCTGGCGATTCTCACCGCAACCAGTTTGCCGGTACCGGACTTTCCCACGGCACTTCCCACCTGGGCCGACAAAGCCGTTCATTTCACGCTCTACTGCATCTTCGGCGTTCTCGTTGCGCTGGCGTTCTTGCCGCTGCCCGCCGGTCAGGGGCAGGCGCCTGATGATGCGCGCAGCGGAATCCGGAGGCACGCCGGCTGGCTGGTTCTGGCGCTGCTCGCCATCTTCGCTGGAGCGGACGAGTTACATCAGCACTGGATTCGTGGTCGGATGCCGTCCCCGGCGGACTGGGTCGCCGATGTCGCAGGGGCGTGGGTCGGTATCGCGATCGGATCGTATATCTGGAGGTCGAACCGGAGGCCGGGATCGGGAATCGACCGGGAGACTGACTGTTGATCGAATCGGAACGGGCGGTACCGGGCGCGACGGCCTGGCGGGAGATTCCGTGCGGGCTGGTCGGACCGGAGCATGTCGGCCGGGCCGTGCATCTCGCCGGGTGGGTGCACAGGCGGCGTGACCTCGGAGGAGTCGTGTTCCTCCACCTGCGGGACCGGACCGGTCTCGTGCAGCTTGCGTTCAATCCGGCCTGGACCCCGGCGGAAGCGATGGAGCTCCTCGGCGATCTGAACCCGGAGGATGTCCTGGCTGTCGAGGGCAAGGTCGATGCCCGACCGGAAGAGGCGGTGAATCCTGATATGCCGACCGGGTCGGTCGAAATCCGGGTCACGGCCATCCAGCGACTGGCGCAGTCCGGGCCGCTGCCCATCCTCGTCGCGGTGCCCCCAGAGGAGGACCTTCCATCGGAGGAGCTTCGGCTCCGACATCGGGTGCTGGATCTGAGGCGTCCCGAAATGCAGCGGAATTTCGCCGTCAGACACCGGGCGACGAATGCGGCTCGGCAGGCGCTGTCAGATGAGGGATTCCTGGAGATCGAGACTCCCTTCCTCACCCGCAGGACGCCGGAGGGAGCGAGAGACTACATCGTTCCGAGCCGGGTCCACCGCGGAGAGTTCTACGCCCTGCCGCAGTCGCCACAGCTCTACAAGCAGTTGCTGATGGTCGCCGGCTTCGATCGCTATTTTCAGATCGCGCGCTGTCTGCGCGATGAAGATCTGCGGGCCGACCGCCAGCCCGAGTTCACGCAGGTCGATGTCGAGATGGCATTCGTCGATGAGGACGACGTGTTCGGAGCGGCCGAGCGGATGCTGGTCCGTATGTTCGCCGAGGCGGTCGAGGTGGAGGTTCAGATTCCGTTTCCCCGGATGACGTATGCCGACGCGCTGGAGAAGTATGGCACGGACAAGCCGGATCTGAGGATCCCGTGGGAACTCCGGGACTTCACGGAAGATCTGTCGGGTCTCGGATTCGGGATCGTGGACGGAGTCAAGGATGCCGGCGGGCGGATTCGTGGATTCGTCGTACCGGGAGGCGTGTCCCTGTCGCGGGCCCGACTCGACGTCGCAAACGAGACGGCCAGACAGCAGGGTGCGAAGGGCGCTCTGTGGCTGAAGCGGAATGACGAAGGGTGGTCCGGACCTCCCGCCCGGTTTCTCGAGGGGGAGGCGGGACATTCGTTCGCGGCCGCGAACGGTGTCGGGCCGGGAGACCTGGTGATCATGGTCGCCGGACCGGACACGGAAACGTCCCCGGCGCTGGACGCGCTGCGGCGGTCGATAGGCGACGAGCTGGGAGCTGTGGAGGACCGGCTGTGCTGGACCTGGGTGACGGAGTTTCCGCTGTTCGAGCGAAACCCGGAGACCGGTCGCCCGGTGGCGAGCCACCACCCTTTCACCATGCCGACCGAGACAGACCCGGAGAAGCTGATGTCGGATCCGTTCTCCGTGGGCTCCCGGGCATACGATCTCGTGCTCAACGGAACGGAGCTGTGCAGCGGCAGCATCCGTTGCCACGTCCCGGAGCTCCAGAGAGCGATTCTGGGGGTGCTGGGTATGGAAGAGAATGAAATCGAGGCGCGGTTCGGATTTCTGCTCGAAGCGTTTCGGTACGGCGTTCCTCCGCACGGCGGATTCGCATTGGGACTGGACAGGCTCGTGGCGATGCTCGTCGGAACGACCTCGATCAGGGAAGTGATCGCGTTTCCGAAGACGACGGCGGCTCGCGGACTGCTCGAAGGCGCTCCATCGGCCGTCGATGCGTCGGAACTGGCCGATCTCGGGCTGCGTCTCGAGTGACTGCGTCGCGGAATCCCGGCACGGACAGGTAGAGATGCCCGAAGATACAGAACAGACGACAGCGGAAGCGCTCGACGCGCCCGTGATCCAGCACCGGATCCCGGCGGCCGGCGCTGACTCGCTCATTCTCGCCGGCGTTAACGACGGGCACCTGAAGACGCTGGCCCGGCTCGGAGATTGTCGGGTCATCCTGCGCGGCGACCAGATGATTCTGTCGGGAGCCGTCGAAGCGGTGGAGCACTGCGCGCCCGTGGCGCAGCGCATGATCCGCCTCGCGCGCCTGCAGCGGCCGTTCGACATCGCCGACGTGGAGAGGTTCTTCCACGAGGCCGAGACCGAGCCGGCGCAACTCGGTGCAGAGGCGGATGATGAGACGATCGCCCTTCCCGGGGCCCGCAAGGTCATCCGGCCGAAGTCCACCGGGCAGCGCGACTATCTGGCTTCGATCCGGGAACACGACATCGCGATCGGTATCGGACCCGCCGGAACGGGAAAGACCTACCTGGCCGTGGCGATGGCGGTGGACGCCCTGATGCGGAAGCGTGTCCGCCGGATCATCCTGACTCGCCCCGCTGTCGAGGCCGGCGAGGCGCTCGGTTTTCTTCCCGGTGACATTCGTGAGAAGGTGGACCCATACCTGCGACCGTTGTACGACGCGCTCGAAGACATGATGCCGCCCGAGCGGGTTCGAAAGACGATCGAAGAGCACGTGATCGAGGTCGCTCCGCTCGCATACATGCGGGGCCGCACACTGTCCGATGCGTTCCTGATCCTCGACGAAGCGCAGAATGCCACGACGGCGCAGATGAAGATGTTTCTCACCCGGCTCGGGCTGAACTCGAAGACCGTGATTACCGGAGACAAGACGCAGATCGACCTCGCGAGGCCTGAGGAGTCCGGCTTGCTCGACATCGAGCGGGTGCTGTCGGACGTGGAGGGGATTTCATTCACCTATCTCGACGAGACCGATGTGGTGCGGCACCGACTGGTGAAGGACATCATCCGTGCCTACGCCGTGCGTGACGAAGCCGACGATTCCGGAGGCAGGTCTTGAGCGCCCGGTTCCGCGAGACCTGGCGTGACACGATTCGGGCCGTCGACCGGCGGCCTGGAGACAGCTGGCGCGATCGCGCGGCGCACCACGGGGCTCGCGGGTTGCTGGTTCTGCTGCTCGCGGCTCTGCTTCCGTTCCTGTTCCCGCGCTCGCCGCTTCCCGAAGCCGTGACCCTCAGCGAGGGCGCCGTGGCGAACCAGGACGTCATCGCCGCGTTCGAATTTGTGGTCCCGAAGCCTCAGTCGCGGCTCGCCGCGGAGCGAGCGGAGTCGGAGCGGGTCGTGGCGCCTGTCTACAGCCTGGTGCCGGAAGCGACGGATTCGGCCAGGGCGCTCACCCGGACTTTCTTCGGGGGGGTTGACTCCACGTTCGCCGACTCCGAGGCCGACCACACCACCTACTTCTCGGACCGATACGGCTTGCAGCTCACCGAGGAGCAGGAAGGATTTCTCGCCGTGGAGAACGAACGGAATTCACTCAGCACGGCCCTCGACCGTGCCTATGCCGAGTTGCTTCCGCGCGGCGTGGCGCCGATCCTCGCCGTTCCCGGTCCGGCTCCCGGGTTGGTGATCGTCCGGACTCCCGACGGAGATCGACGGATTCCGAGCGATTCCCTGCAGACGGTCGGGGGGTTTCTGGAGGAAGCACTGGCATTTGCTCCGACCGATCTCTCGCTGGCCGGATTTCAGCTGTACCAGAATCTGCTGTTCCGGTTCACCGTTCCCAGCCTCAGGTTCGATTCCGAGGCGACTGAATTCGCGCGCGCGCAGGCCCGGACCGCCGTCGACACGACGTTTGGCACGGTGCTCGAGGGAGAACGGATCATAGCGGCGCACGAGCGGGTGTCTGACCGCGACATGCTGCTCCTGCACGCCTACAACGAGGCCCTGGCCGAGCGGGGGCTCGCGAGCCTCGGGAGTCGTCGCCGGACTGCTGTCGGCAGCTTCCTGTTCGGTACCCTGATGCTGGGTCTGTTCGGCGCCGTCCTGATGCTGTTTCGGCCGCTCATCTACCGGGATGCTCGCAGCTACCTGCTGGTCATGGGCCTGGTGGCTTTCGGCTTGATCGGGGCCAGCGTGGTCTATCGGGTCGAGTTCCCCCCGGAACTGGTACCGATCGTGTTGATGGCGATTCCACTGGCTGCCCTGTGGGATGGCCTGGTGTCGCTGATCGCGGTCGTCGTCACGTCAGTCATTCTGGCGGGCCTGACCGAACTGAACGCTGAGTATTATCCTTTCGTTTTCCTGGCGGCCGGTGCGGTCGCCGCGCTGGGAGTGCGTGGTCTGCGCAAGCGCACCCACGGCTGGATACTGATCGCGGCGATCACCGGGGCGTACCTGGTGGCAGGGTTCTCGGTCGGACTGCTCGAGTCTCTACCGCTCAGGGTCCCGGCGGAAACGGTTGCCTGGGGACTCGTCGCAGCGACCCTGTATACGTTCCTCGCGATTGGTGCTGCGGTTCCGTTGCTGGAGAAGGCGACGGGGATCAGCACGGACCAGACTCTGCTTGAACTGTCCGATCTTAACGCACCACTCCTGAGGGAGTTGTCACGTAAGGCGCCCGGTACCTACGCGCACTCGATCGGTGTCGCGAACCTGGCGGAAGCGGCGTGCCTGTCTGTCGGCGCGAATGCGCTGCTCGCCCGGGCTGGAGTGTACTATCACGACATCGGGAAGATGGAGAACCCTCAGTTCTTCGTGGAGAATCAGCCCAAGGGGCGCAATCCCCACGATCGGCTGCCTCCGGCGCGGAGCGCCGCCATCATCAGGGACCACGTGCGCGACGGCCTTCGGATCGCGGCAGAGCATCGACTGCCCCCGTTCATCCACGATTGCATCCGGGAGCATCACGGCACGAGCGTGATCCTGTACTTCCTCGACAAGGCGAGAAGCGAGAGCCCGGATGCGGATGTCGATTCCGCTGACTTCGCCTATTCGGGTCCGAAGCCACAGACCCGGGAGACCGCGATCGTCATGCTTGCGGATGGGGTCGAGTCGGCGACCAGGGTGCTGCAGGACCCGACGCCGGAGAGGATCCGGGCGACGATCGACGCGATCGTACAGGCGAGGATCGAAGAAGGCCAGCTCGACCAGTGTCCGCTCACACTGCGGGACCTGGAGCGCACGAAGGACTCTTTCGCGCGGATCCTGATCGGTATGTACCACCGGCGGATCGAGTATCCATCGGGCGTGAGAGCGCGTGAGGAGATCCTGCCGGCCGACAGCCAGTCAGTCGGTGATCTGCAGCTACCGGTGGTAGCCGGACCGGGCGTATCGAGTGACGCAGCCTCCTGATCTCATCAGCGGCAGTTCGAGGCCGCCAGGCGTGATCGTGCACCTGAACGGGCTTGACGGGTGGCCCGAGCTGGAGAATGCGCGGGACTCGATGCTGGCGGCGGCGCGTTCGACACTGGGTACCAACCCGCGGCTCGAAGAGGGTGAGCTGTCGATTACCCTGGTAAGCGACGCCGAAATGACAAGTCTGAACGGCGAGTGGCTGGACCGCACCGGCTCGACCGACGTGATCGCGTTCTCACTCGGCTCTGCTGATTCCGTCCTGGGGGACGTGTACATCGCGCCCGATACTGCGGGAAGAAACGCGTCCGGTCTCGGCGTCGATCTGACCGAGGAGATTCTCAGACTGGTCATTCACGGGACCCTTCACGTCGTCGGTCACGATCACCCGGACGGCCCTGATCGCGATTCTTCGGAGATGTATCGATTGCAGGAGGAGTTGCTTCGGAGTCTGGAGGGCCGCTAGCCTGTCCGGGCTCGCACCAACAGCCACCACTGCCGGGGCCAGGAGTCGGACGAATGAGAGCATTCCTGCACAGACTCCGGCGTTACTTCGTCACCGGCCTGATCGTGATCGCGCCGGTCGGCGTCACGGCCTACGTCCTCGTCTGGCTGTTCCAGCGCCTGGATCCGATTCTCGGTCGTTTTCTGCCCGCGCTTGGAGTGCGACAGGTCCCGGGCCTCGGCCTGGTAGCCCTGACCGTGATCGTCGTGTTCATCGGCTGGACATCGCAGGTTGCGCTCGGACGACGGCTGCTCTACTGGTGGAATACCGGCCTGGCAAAACTTCCGTTCGCGCGTCGCATCTACTCCACGTCTTCACAGATCGTCCAGTCCGTGCTCGACCGCGAGGACAGGCTGTTTCAGCATTGCACGCTGATCGAATTTCCCGGACCGGGGAAATGGGCACTCGGATTCGAGACCGCTCCCTCGCCGTCCGAATTCGAGACAGTCACGGGTGAGCCGTCAGTGACGGTCTTCCTTCCGACTGCTCCGAACCCGACGTCCGGGTACCTGCTCGTGCTACCGAGGCGCAGCGTGCACCGGCTGGCGATGAGCGTCGAGGACGGGCTCAAGCTCGTTCTTTCCGTTGGAGCGGCGACTCCGACGATGCCGACCGAGGAGGCTGAGCGATGACCGAATCTCTGGGTCGGATGGTCGCGATTTCCGAACGGGTCCGAGAGCTGCTCGCGCGTGAGGACGGCCCCTCACTACGGCTGTGTCTCGACGACCTGCACGGAAGTGACGTCGCCGACCTGATCGAGGCCCTCGAACCGGACCAGCGCGTGGCGCTCGTGGCGTTCCTGCCGGCTGAACTCGCAGCCGACGCGCTCGCCGAGATGGAGGACGTCGAGAAGGCAGGCGAGCTCCTCATTCAGTTCGAGCCGGATCGAATCGGGGAAATCGTCGAGGAGATGGCCGACGATGATGCCGCGGACATCATCGGCGACCTCGAGCCCGAGGACCAGGCCAGGGTGCTGTCGTCAGTCTCCGGCCCGGGCGCGACGGAAATCCAGCGTCTCCTGAGCTATCCGGAGGACTCGGCCGGCGGCATCATGACGCACGATCTCCTGGAGGTCGGCTCTGAGCTGACCGCGATTCAGGCGATCAACGAAGTCCGGCTCCAGGCCCGGGAGGA
>JAENXO010000171.1 GCA_016649455.1 Gemmatimonadota bacterium
CCCGTTACCGAAGACACCAAGTTCCGCGTCGGAAGCGTGTCGAAGCCTCTCACGGCGGCCGCGATGGGCATCCTGATCGACGAGGGACGGCTGGACCTCGACGCGCCGGTGCAGCAGTACGTTCCCTCGTTTCCGGAGAAGCCCTGGCCGGTGACGTCCCGCATGGTGGCCGGCCACCTGGCGGGTATCCGGCACTACGCCGGCGACGACGAGTTTCTCAGCACCCGCATGTATGGTTCGGTCGGGGAGGGACTGGAGATCTTCGCGGACGATGACCTGCTGTTCGAGCCGGGCGACCGGTTCAGCTATTCGAGCTACGGCTGGAACCTGCTCAGTGCGGTGGTGGAGGGAGCGAGCGGCGAGGAGTTCCTGCCGTACATGGACGCACGCGTGTTCGACCCGCTCGGGATGACGAGCACCGTCGCGGACCACACGGACAGCATCATTCCGCACCGCACGCGATTCTACGAGGTCGCGGAGGACGGCCGTGTGTACAACAGTCCATTCGTGGACAACAGCTACAAGTGGGCGGGCGGAGGATTCCTCTCGACGCCGTCTGATCTCGTACGGTTCGGCATAGCGCACCTCGACGGCGACCTGCTGCGGCCGGAGACGATCGAGATGATGTGGACCTCGCAGCGCACGACGGCTGGCGAGGAGACGGGGAACGGGGTCGGCTGGTTCCTCGAAACCAGGCCGGACGGAACGCAGACCGTGAGCCACGGCGGCGGGTCGATCGGTGGCGTCACCTACCTGCTCCTGCTGCCCGGTGACGGCGCCGTGGCGGCACTCACCGCGAATACCTCGCAGGGAGTCGGCGTGCAACGCGCCGCGTACCTGCTTGCCGAGGCCTTCCTGGACCCGGCGTCGGTCGCCACGCTCCCCGACCCGGCGATCGCGGCAACCTGGGCGGGCAGCTGGAACTGCGAAGCCTCGCGGGACGGAAATCCTGTGGCGAAGGCCGGGCTCCAGCTGGTGGAGCGAGCCGGACGGATCGCTGGCCTCGGTGGCTGGGAGATCCTGCTCGAGGGCGAGGACAATGTGATGACCGAAGTCACCGTCGCCTGGTCCGATCCCGAGACCTCGCGGCTTTCCATCGTCGCGGTGGATGACCACGGAAATCCAACGCATATCACGCTCGACGATTCCGGGGCCAGCACGGCCGGCAGTTGGTTCGACGGGAACCGCGGCGAACTGTCCTGCACCCACGAGGCGCCGTGACTGAATTCACAGGAAATGCCGGGGCGGCAAGAGCCGGGAGCGGGACCACGCGAGCGATCCAGATCGAAAAGCACGGTCCGCCGGAGGTATTCGTCGAGCGGGAGATCCCGCTGCCCGAACCGGGCCCCGGTGAGGTCTCGATTCGGGTCGAGGCCGCCGGGATCAATTTCGCCGACCTGCTGATGCGGGCCGGACTGTACGACACGGTCCCGGCCAGGCCGTACAGCCCGGGATTCGAGATCGCCGGGATCGTAACGGCGGTGGGTGTGGGCGCGATCTGCGGGGACGGCGAGCCCTGGAGAGAAGGGGATCCCTGCGTCGCCCTGCTCAGGCACGGGGGATACGCACGTGACGTGGTGCTGCCCACCCGGAACGTGTTCAACCGGCCAGCGGGACTGTCGGCCGTCGAGGCGGCGGCCGCACCCGTCGTCTTCCTCACCGCCCACGTCTGCCTGTTCGAGTCGGCGCGGGTGCGTCCCGGCGAGACCGTGCTGGTTCTCGGGGCAGGGGGTGGGGTCGGCACCGCGGCCGTCCAGCTCGCCGCCGCGCACGGGCTGCGCGTGATCGGGACCGCCGGCACGGAGGTGAAGCGCCGATACGTCATGGACGAGCTCGGCGCGGAGGCGTGCTTCGACTCACGCGGTGACTGGGAGCCGGACGTCCGGGCCCTGGTCGGAGAGCGGGGAATCGACGTCGCTCTCGACTCGGTGGGGGGAGCGGCAACGGCCTCCTGCCGGCGGCTGCTCGCTCCCCTGGGCCAGATCGTGTTCTACGGGTTCAGCGAGGCGATGCCAGGGAGCTCCCGGAACTGGCTGCGCGCCGCCCGCGCGTGGCTGATGACACCCCGTTTTCACCCCCTGTCGCTGATCCAGCCGGGGATTGGGGTGTCCGGTGTACATCTCCTGCATCTGCATGAACAGGAGGAGCTTCTGCGCGAACACCTCGGGCGGATTCTCACGCAGGTTCTGTCGGGGGACCTGACAGCGGTGGTGGATCGGACGTTCCCGCTTACGCGCGATGGCGCGGTCGAAGCGCACCGCTACATCCACGAGCGGCGGAACCTGGGGAAGGTGGTGCTCGAGGCCTGATACGGGAGGTTCTTTGGGCGGGGATACCTGACCCGGGCTAGATTCTGCTGTCGTCTCAGGTTTCCGAGAAGCGGCGAAACTCTGTGGAGGAAACTGCGTGTTTTCACTAGCCTCTCCACCCACTACAACCGGCCGATTCCTAGTCGGTTTCTTGTTCCTGGCCAGCCTCACTCGATCTCTCATGGCGCAGGAATCAGCCCTACCCGGGGCGGACCTGTCCCAGGACGCCGGCGAGGGCCGGTTGACCCGGGTCATCGACGCCGTTCCGCTTCGCGGCGAAGACATCCGGCTGCGCATGGCCCTGCGACTGGAGGAAGCCGAGATCCCGGCGTGCGGTCCGCAGGAAGCGGAACCGGGCGTGATCGTAAGCGCGTCGGATGACTGCGAGTCCGGCGCCTTTGGTTGGCTACGGATCGACGGCAGGCCGGCTGCAGGACCCGGGGAGGAGCTGCGAACGGTGCGGGTGGCGTCGAGCCAGTGGTCGGTCGAGGAAGTGAAGGTGCGAGTCCCGGCTGATGCGCTCGAGCTGCTGTTCGGAGTGCTGCTCGAGGGGGAGGGGCCGATGTGGGCCGACGATGTGCAGCTGGCCGTTCGTCAACCTGACGGAGCCTGGCGGCGTTTCCCGATCCCGAACGCGGACTGCGAGAGCGTCGGGAACGGCGGACGCCCGGCGGCGTGGGGCGGCATCGATCCGGCCTGGGAGGCGCGCATCGACCGCGATGCGCCGTACGAAGGATCAGGTGCAATCCGCATTACCCGGACCCGGAGCGAACCGGGCACAAAATAACCGTGCGGCCCGACCCAACAACCGCGCGGTCGGACCACCGATCGGCGTCGCACCCGGTCAGTTGACCGGGTGCGCTTTCCTCGAAGTCGTCAGTTCTTGTCTTCGACCGGAAGCATGCCTACGCCGCGGGTCAGGGCGTACACCTGCTCGTAGTCTTGCTCGCCGAAATTGAACTCCGTTGCGTACTTCTCCGCGGTTTGCACGTGCTCGCGCCGCATGCCGGGATAGCCTTCCCACACGGAGATGAAGGCGGCGTCGATGTGCCGATAGGCGGCCGAGACCATATCGCCCGTCGCTTCCGCGATTTCGGCCGCGTTCTCCATCATCTTCCGGGAATCCTCGTACTCACCACCATAGAAGTACAACCGCCCGGCCCGGTCGTACTGCAGGTACGCGTTCGGGTCGTTCTTCGGCATACTCTCCGCGGCTCCCCGGTGGAGTTCCGCGGCTTCGATCCACTTCGCCTGCTCGTACAGTGCGCTCGCTCGTTCGTACAGCGGGTCCGATTCGGCCGGGGCAGAAACCGTAATCGTGGGAAGCTCGTACATCGGACGCATGTCGCCCTCCTGCGCCACTGCGGCGCGAGGAATGAACGGCACGAGCAGCACTCCGAGGACGAGGAGCTTTGAGATGGTGCTCACCTGGTACCTCCTTGCCAGCACCGCTGCCTGCGGGGACGAGAAACAGGCGGGTCAGGCTGGTGCCTCACGGACAGGAGGCACTCTCGACCCGCGCCGCTGGTCGCCGGAGCACGGTCTGGCTTGAGTAGAAAGGGCGATCCAAGCCCAATTTGGGACAAGAGCAGCGCGCGGGCAAACGCCCTCGCTCAACCTGGTGGTCTCCAATTGGCGTTCCGTCTGGATCTGCCTGGGAGGTTTGGAGGATCTGACGAGAGCGGAAGACGGGCAGGAAGCTGAGAAGAGGACACGGGCGTCACACCGTCCCGTGTCCCCTCCGCGCAGCTCTGGCAGGGAATCAAGGACCGGAGCGAACCTTGGTCTCGGTCCGGTAGTGCACTTCCTCGTCCCCCAGCACTTCGTTCCCGTGCGACTCCTTGAGCTGCCTAGGCTTGTAGGCGCCGGCCTCGTCCAGCGTCCAGTTGCCCGTCGATTCGTCGAGCTCGAGGTGCTCGTCCGGTTCTATGATCCGGCGGAGATGGAATTCTCCACCCTCACCCTCGCCGAACATCTCATTCAGCTCGACTTTCGTGATCTCGCGCAGCTCGCCTTCTCCCTCCACGTGAGCAGTCCACGTGCCTCCGTCGCGCAGCTTCTGCACGATCTTCCCTGCAATGGCCTGCGGGACCTGCTCGGACAAGACGACCTCGCTCGTTTCCGTCGGAGCGGGTGCTGTACACGCCACGACCAGGATCGCCGCGGCCATCGTCAGTGCTACTGCCGCCGGCACGTACCGGGGCGATTTCCGGTTCTCCATCATCATCCGGATCCTCCTCCCAAGTTGAGAATCGAAATGGACGAAGGCCGCGGTCGACCCGAATGGGACCGCGCGCCGACTTCCCGCTTCGAGCAGCAGGGAAGCGTATTCACGGAGCCCGACGCCAGAGCGGAGGACGCGCCGGTCGCAATCGAGCTCCACCGCGAGTCGCAGCCGTCGCAGCTGCCACCAGCCGAGAAGATTCCATGGAATCGCGGCTGCCACGAGCAGCCCGGCGAACAGCAGCGCACCGTCGCGGGCCTTTACGTGTTCAGCTTCGTGCAGGACGATCAGCTTGCGGCTCGCAGGGTCTTTCTCGAGCACCCAGCTGGGGAGTACAACCTCCGCACGCCTGATTCCGAGCACTGCGGGGCCAAGTCCTTCCGACACAAGAACCTCGTTACCGTCCACGCGCCGACGGGGCCATTCGCGGCTCGTGGCATACAGCCGGCGCATCGAGATGAGCAGTACCAGCAGCACGACAGCCGATGCAGCGATCCACAGGTAGAGCAGGGGACGGTCCAGTGCAGCAGCGGAGGTCTGCACCAATTCCCACGCCGCGACCACCGGGTCGAGCGACAGGCCGCTGACGGAGGAGAGCCAGCTTCCGAGCGCTGAGGTCGGATCTGCCACGCCAGGTGTCAGCTGCGACGCAGGCCCGGGGCTGGATGTTCCGGCTCCTCCGAACAGCCTCAGACCTCCGGTGCGCGCCACGACAAATGCGAGCAGGGGAGCGCCGAGCAGGGCCAGCGCCCAGGTGGCCCTCACCGGCCGGTGAAGCCAGCGGAGCGCCCGCTCGGCGGACAGGGCGGCGACACACAGGAGCCCGGAGAGGATCAGCAGATAGAGCATCCATGCGGCGATCATCGCTCGAGCTCCTCGATCCGGTTGTCAAGCAATTCGCGGATCCTGTGCAGCTCGTCGGTCGACACGTCCTCGTCGGCCAGCAGGCGGGTGACCAGCAACTCGCGTGATCCCTGGTAGATCTTGCTCAACAACCTGTCGAGTGCCGTGCCGCCCTCTTCTTCCGGGGCCGTTTCCGGGAAGTAGCGAAACGCTTTGCCCTCCTGCACGTGCCGGACGTGTCCCTTGGTCTCCAGCGTTCTCAGCATCGTGAGCACGGTGGAGTAGGCGATGTCCGCCTCGAGACCTTCGGAGACCTCGGATACGGTGCCGGAACCATCGCGCCACAGCACGGCCATGATGTCCAGCTCACGAGGAGTAAGTCGGGGCTTCACGTCGTCATCTCCCTGGCTGCCGTCCGCCCGTGGTGAACAGAGGTCCGCCGTCCGATTCCGTCCACGCCCGTGGATACGTACTAGCTATTACGTTTGTAGTAGATAAAAGCTTCCCGGAGTTCGCGCAAGGGCAGGTATCGGCCAGGACGGTCAGCGTCGGACGACGGCGCTTCCAATCCAGGCAAGGAGTACGAACAGCCCCGTCGCGCCCAGTACCACGAGCCACTCGACGGGCGAGAGACCCCGCACTCCGAACGGCTCCGACAGCGGCGTATACAGGACCACC
>JAENXO010000594.1 GCA_016649455.1 Gemmatimonadota bacterium
ATCAAGGAGATCCGCTCCAAGATCAGCTACGTATTTCAGAACTCGGCCCTGTTCGACTCGCTGACTGCCGGACAGAACATCCAGCTCGGGCTGTCTGAGGAGCACTGCCGAAAAACTTACGCTCACACGGACCCGCTGGTACAGGAAGCGATTTCGCATGTGAACCTGGGCAACGACGTCCTCGAGCTTCTGCCTGCCGAGCTGTCCGGCGGTATGCAGAAGCGCGTGGCCATCGCCCGCGCAATCGTTGGTCGACAGAAGTACATCCTGTACGATGAGCCCACGACCGGGCTCGACCCCGTGAACGCGAACGTGATCAATCGCCTGATCGCGCGCCTGCAGGGCGAGCTCGGGGCGACCAGTATCATCGTTACGCACGATGTCGAGAGCGCTTTCTTTCTCGGCGACCGGATCGTACTGCTGGCCAACGGTCGGGTACAGGCGTCGGGCACGCCAAGTGAACTCAGAGAGTCGCGGGACCCGATCGTACAGGATTTTCTGCACCCCAAGCTCGAAACCGAGGAAATTGACGGATGAGAGATCCCGGACTGCGGGACCAGCTACGAACCGAGATTCTGGTGGGAGCGCTCCTGTTCTTCGCGTTCATCGCCCTGACCATGGGCATCTTATGGATCAGCGGTGCTCAGCCCGGAACCCCCAGGTTCAAGCTGTTCGCCAGGGCCCCCGAGGCAGGCGCGATTGGTGAAGGCACGCGCATCACGCTGCTGGGCGTCGACGTGGGCTCGGTCAAGACCGTCGAATTGCGACCGGACGGCGTTGTGCTCGAGCTCGAGCTCACGCACCGGGGTACCCTGCCGATCGACACCCAGGCCAGGGAGCAGACGGCCGGATTCCTGGGAATGGCGGCGCTCGCATTGCTGCCGGGGGAGTCGACGGTGGCCCTGAACGAGGGGGATACGATCTACGCGGTCGGCGGAGGGCCGGGACTCCAGGACCTCGTCGGAGACCTCGGTGGCGAGGCATCAGAGGTCCTGGCTCAGATCCGCAAGCTGCTGAACGACTCGACGGTCGCCAATGCTCAAGCGGGAATCGGCTCGTTCGCCGGCGGGATGGAGGAGCTGGAAACCCTGCTCGCACGGGAATCCCAGTCGATCGAGAAGCTCATTCAGGGGCTCTCCAGCACGTCCGCCCGGCTGGCCGAAGTCACGTCCGGCCCGGAACTCGAGCGGACCCTGGCTCATCTCGACTCCCTGACGGCCCGACTCGCCGAAGCGAGCACGGACCTCGATCAGACGTCGGAGTCGCTTGCTTCGCTACTCGGGAAGATTGACCGCGGAGAAGGAAGTCTCGGTCGGATGGTCAACGACTCGTCGCTGTACGTGAGCCTCACGGCGGCGCTGCAGAACATCGAAGCGGCTTCGGAGGAAATCGCGCTGTTGACCCGCGATGTCAGGGAACGTCCCGAGCACTACACGGAGGGGCTGAAGTTTTCGGTGTTCTGAATTGCGCGCTTCCGGCCGGCCCGGTCAGGCGGGCAGCAGCGGTCTGACGGCCAGGAACCACACCGCGAGCGCCGCCAGAAGCAGGGCGAGGACGACCTTGGCGCTGGTCGACAGGAGTGGCCAGCTCCGGCCCTCGCTGCCGTCCGCCACCTGCCACGCCCCGGTCTTCTGGACGCCTTCCTCCGGAGCGATCTCGAACGCCCAGGCGAGCAGCAGGACCACGGGAATTCCCGCAAGTGCAAGTGCGATTAGGGGCCGCATTGCGATATCGAGCTTGATCAACGGCAAAACGATGTCAGCCGCGGAGACCAGTGCGTACGCGACTCCCAAATATACGACGCCCGCGCTCCACACCTTTCGA
>JAENXO010000432.1 GCA_016649455.1 Gemmatimonadota bacterium
CCGGCTCTCGACCCGGGCCGTGGTCGAGTGCCAGATCGCGCCTTACTTTTGCACTGAATGTGCCGTAGAGGGTGGAGTTGGCCGCTCTGCGCGCTGCGGGAGGTCAGGAGCTACGGCTGGCCGCCCGGTTTCCACTCCGGCGCGGGCCCATCCGCGAGAAGCCGCACGGCCTCGGCCGCCACCGCGATCACCGACTCCAGGTGATCGAAGTCGATGCGCTCGACTTCGTCATCCGGGGAGTGGTAGTCGGAGTGCAGGCCGAACGAGGAAAGCGTGTGCGCCGGGATACCGATCCTGGCAAACGCGATGTTGTCGCTGCGTTCGTAGAAGCTCTGGCCGGGCCTGGGGTCCGGGTCGACCGCGAGGCCCGCCGCGGTGAACTCGGGGCCCATGCTCGTGCGCTCGTACCCTGTCAGCCAGGCGCGTCCGGGACCAATGGCGGTGTCCGGCCGACCGATCATCTCGAGGTTCAGGGAAGCGACCGTGGCGGCCAGCGGAACGGCCGGGTGATCTACGTACCAGCGCGTGCCCAGCAGCCCGAGCTCCTCGCCGGCCATCGCCGCGAATACGACCGTTCGGCGGGGAGGGGCGGACGCGAGGGCCCGTGCAATCTCGATCAGGCCCACCACGCCCGAGGCGTCGTCGTCGGCGCCGTTGTAGATCGAGTCCGTCTCGACCGGCCGCCCGATCCCGACGTGGTCGAAGTGGGCGGTGACGAGCACGTACTCTCCCCGGAGCTCCGGGTCGGAGCCCGGCATCACCCCGATCACGTTCGTTTCGACCACTCGCTCAGCCGGCGGGAGCGAGTCGAATTCTGCCCACGACGAGAGAGACCTGGTCCTCGGACGGCCGGAAGAGGTGTTCACCAACCGCAGCGGGACTCGCTGGAAGAATCCGCTGTCCCCGACCGCCTCGAGCCCCGCCAGCTCGAACTGTTCGGCGATCAACCGGCCGGCGATTCGGGAACCCTCGGATCCGGCGCGCCGCCCCTCGAGAGAATCTGCCGCCAGCACGGACATGAGCCAGCGCGCATCGGCGGTGCGCGCTGGCTCCGGTGTCGGCGACCGCTCCTCCGGTGCGCAACCGAGTAAGAGCAGTACACCAAGAAAGAACGGAATCGAACTTCGCGGTATCAGAGCATCCCTCCATGGACTGGCTATCAGGGGCTGTCGAAACACGAGATCCCCCTGCAAGAATGATTCGCGAAACCCGGCGGGGTTCTGGCGTCGAGAAACGCGCGCGCATGATTATGACTTGGCCTTGATGGGCGGAGGAACACTAGTGCACGCTATTGCACGACGATGAGGAGTGAGATGCGGGGTTCGTTTCAGGCTCTGGTGGGAGTGCTCCTGGCATCCCAGGCATTCTCCTGCTCCGGCTCAGCGGTACCGAACAAGAGTCCCACGGTTTCCATTAGCTTTCCGAGCTACGGCTTCTCGGCCCTTGCCGGCAGCCCTGTGATGTTCAAGGGTTCGGCCCACGATCCAGAAAACGGAATGTTGCCGGGGAGAGTCCTGACGTGGCGTTCGAGCATCGACGGATCGTTGGGAGCGGGATCGAGTCTCACGACCTCTGATCTCTCGGTCGGGTCGCATTCGATTACGCTCATGGCCGTGGATCCACCTGGCAGTGTGGGCTCGATGCAGATTTCGATCGACATTCTGCCTCTGCCCGGAGACGCATTCGAGTCCGACGACAGTGATGAACAAGCGACGCCGATCGTCTCCGGAGCGATCCAGACACACAACATCAGCCCCGCCACGGACGAGGACTGGATCACCTTCACACTCACGGCACCGTCCGTGGTCGTGCTGGAAACACGGGGAGATCCCGGCGACGACACGGTTCTCGAGCTGTACGACGGGAGACTCGGCCTGATCGAATCTGACGACGACTCCGGCCTCGGTTCGAACAGTCGAATCACCCGGATCTGCGGCGAGAGCGAACTGCAGGCCGGGACCTGGCTGGCGCGGGTGACGAGCTCCGAGTCGGAAGGCGTGATTGGTAAGTACGACCTGGCATACACGGCCGTCTCGTGTGCGGAATTCGAGACTGCATCGCCAGGATACGGGATCGACGTACGTTACCTGGGGACTCCTCCCACGCCAGCGCAGCAGCAGATGTTTGAGAACGCGGCCGCCCGCTGGGAGGAGATCATCGTGGGGGACATCTCAGACGAGGCCGTGCTCGAGCCGTTTGCGCCCTCCTGTCTCGAGGTCGAGCTCGATCCGCTGGTGGAACAGATCGATGATCTCGTGATCTTCGTTCGGGTAGATACGCAGAATCGAGCAAGTGGAACGCTGGGCAGTGCTGGTCCGTGCTTCTTCCGCACCGGCACGCGGCACCCGCTTGTCGGGCTGATGACGTTCGACCCGGCCGTCTTGACCGGGGTCGCAGTCCTTCACGAGATGGCCCACGTAATCGGTTTCGGAATCCTGTGGGACGATCTCGGACTGCTTCAGGATCCGACGAGTATCCCGCCGGCTCCGATCAACGACACACACTTCCGCGGCACGAACGCAATCCGGGCGTTCAACGCGATCGGCGGCGTGGCGTATCCGGACGCCAAGGTTCCGGTCGAAAACGAGAACACGAAGTATGGCGCCGGCACTCTGAATGAACACTGGCGAGAGTCAGTGCTGGACGCAGAGTTGATGAGTTCGGCACTGGACCGGGGGGCGACTCCGATCAGCCTCGTGACCGTGGAGGCGTTCCGCGACATGGGATACGAGGTGGATCCGGCGGCGGCCGACCCG
>JAENXO010000596.1 GCA_016649455.1 Gemmatimonadota bacterium
GCCGGTCCGCTTGTCGCCGTGATCAGTGCCGAGCCCGGGGCCAGCCCGGTCACCACTCCCGAATCGGTCACACGCAGAATGGTTCTGTCGGAAGAGGACCATTGGATCGGAGTGGGCCAGGGATCGCCGTCCCCGCCTGCCGTGGCTTCGATCCAGGCGGGGAGGCCTGAGGGGAGCGGTGAATCGGGCGCTCGCAGGACCAGGTCCCGGAGCCCGGGCACAGGGGCGTCGAGCTCGATGGGCGGGCGGAGATCCGCCTCGGGATCGATCCAGACGGGCAGTCCGCCTGTCGCGAGCGCCGCACCGGCGGCGGTCGTGGCGCCGGATTCATCGGTGGCCGTCACCTGGGCCGAGGGATCCCCGGAGGCGCCGCCGGGCGTGGTGTCGGGTCCCGCTTCCGGTGCGACGCCTGTCGAACCGGTGGCGCAGCCCCCCAGCAGCACGAGAGCCGTCACCAGGAGCGCTTCACGGGGCAGCCCTCCGGACCCGCCGATGCTCATTGTGCCGTCCCGGTCTCTTCCGCTTCGGCTTCCGCGGGGCCTCCCGCGAAACGGCGGGCCAGCACCGGATTCAAGAGGAGGAAGGCCACCAGGGCGATTGCCCACTGGAACAGGACCGTGCCCACGTTGAAGCTGGAGAACGGAGTGAAGGTGGCCCACAGGCCTTCGTCGCTCACGGCCTGACTCATCCACCAGCCGAGCAGGACGACCGCTTCGACCAGCACGAGCACCATGGCGGCATTCCACCAGCGTCCGATCTGGAAGTCGCTCCCCGATCGATTGATCAGTGTCCGCCGGAACCGGTCCAGGCCGTAGCGCGTTACTCCGAACGCGAAGAACAGACCCGACAACATCAGGCCGACGCCCCAGACCCAGTCCTGGTTCTGGAAGAACTCCAGCGACAGGGCGGAAGGCATTCCGAGCAGGAATCCAGCAAGTCCGACGACTCTGATCGCTCGAGCCCGGGTCATTCCCGCGTCGATCAGCACGCGGGAAGCGAGCTCGATCATCGCGATCAGGCTGCTCCAGGCCGCGAAGAACAGGGCGAGAAAGAAGAACGACATGAACAGTCGTCCTGCCGGCATGCGGGCGAACAGCTGCGGGACCCAGATGAATGTCAGTCCTTCGTTTCCGGCGCCGACGATCGTCTCACCGGCCTCCGGAAGGATGGCGAACGCAGTGCAAAGCACCATGATCCCCGCGAGCAGGGAGACCGAGTTGTTGCCGAACCCGAGCACGAACGCGTTCAGGGTCGTGTCTTCCCGTGGCCGCAGGTAGACGGAATAGGCCAGGATCAGGCCCCACCCGGCACCCGTATCCCATGCATTCTGGGTCAGAGCCTCGAGCCAGATCCGCGCCTCGAGCAGGTCGCTCCACTGGGGAGTGAACAGAAACGCGAGACCCCGTTCCGCGCCGGGAAGCGTCACCGCTCGAATCGCGAGCACGATCACCAGCAGGAACAGACCCGGGATCAGCACACGTGCCGCTCGCTCGATTCCCCTGACACCACGAGACACGACGAATACAGCAAGTCCGAGGGCCAGCGCATGAGTGAATACCGCCGTCCAGGATCCCGCGAAGCCTTCCCAGTACGCCGTGGCTGCGGCTGGCGAGTTCATCGGGATTCCGCCGGTGATGGAGCCCCACAGGTATCGGAGCGTCCAGCCCATGACTACCGAGTAGTAGAACATGATCGCCGTGGCGGTGAACGCGACCCATGCGCCCATCCAGGCGAACCGCTCACCGACCAGGCGGGTGAACGCACCGATCGGCCCGCATCTCGTCTCCCGGCCCATCGCGAATTCA
>JAENXO010000185.1 GCA_016649455.1 Gemmatimonadota bacterium
CCCGCCGGGCCCGTATACCTGGTGATCAGCGGTCGGGTGAAGATCATCCTCAACAACGAGGAAGGCCGGGAAGTGATCGTCGCGCTGCTCGGCCCGGGCGGCATCTTTGGTCTCACCTCGGCGCTCGACGGGCACGACCAGCTCGGTACGGCGATTACGATCGAGCTGTCGACGCTCGCCCGGTTCAACGGTGAAGCCTTCCTGAGCTGGACACGTCGCTCGCCCGCCGCGCAGGACGCCCTGGTGCGCGAGTTGACGCGCCGGGTGCGCGAGATGAACCAGCAGATCGGCGCTCACGCCCTGATGAGCACCAAGGACCGTCTGCTCGACACGCTGCTGGAGATTGCCGGCGCCGAGGGCGAGACGGATCCCGGAGACGACAGCGTCTCGTTCACGCGCCCGACGCACCTGGAGCTGGCGAACCGGATCGGGACGAGTCGCGAGGTCGTGTCCCGGCTGCTCGCCGAGCTGCGCGACAGCGAGGTGCTGCAGCCGGAAGAGGGCCGGGTGATCCGCGTGCCGCTGTCGGCTCTCGTCCTGCGGGAAGACTGATCGCATGTGATGAAAGTCACACCGGCATCGCGACGGTCATCACACGCCACGGCCATGAAAGGTCGCCGCGCGGCCGCTTCGGCCGTCACAGAAAGCACGGATGAACCGAACATCGAAAACGTGATGGCCGTCCTAACTACCCCCGAGCTGAATCGGGTATATTCTCTAGTGTCAGAACGGGGAACGAGTCCTCGTCGTCGGGTGGCCGGGCAGGTGGCCACCACAACGCACCAAGCGGGAGGCATACCATGTCGAAGGCCAGCGATCCGGTCCGGATTACCCTCACCGAAGAGCAGAAGGCACAGATCCTGGAGGCCACGGGCAAGGAAGCGAGCGCCATCGAGCTCAGCGCCGAAGAGCTGGAAGAGCGCACGATGCCGCGTAAGGCCATGCCGCGTAAGGCCATGCCGCGCAAGGCAGGCTTCTGATCCCGGCATTCTGACACCGAGCAGCAACATTGAAGCGCGCGGGGCGAGCAGATTCGCCCCGCGCGCTTCGCTTTGTCCCGCTCCTTCCGACGCTTCTTTCCGCCCGGGGCCCTCCTGGCCCGGACGATACGGCCATGCACGCTGAATCCTCCGGCCTGCACTGCCCCGTCTGCGCGAACGCCAATCCGTCGCACGCGCAGTTCTGCCTCCACTGCGGAGCCCATCTCACCTGGTCGGCCGCTGAACGGCGCATCATCACCGTTCTGTTCGCGGACCTGTCGGGCTTCACCGGACTCAGCGAGAAGCTGGACGCCGAGCAGGTCCACTCGCTGATCACGGTCTGGCTCGACCCGCTGTGCGAAGCGGTGGTCCGCTGGGGCGGCCACGTTGACAAGTTCCTCGGTGATTGCGTGATGGCCCTGTTCGGCGCCCCGGTCGCCTACGAGAACGAGCCCGAGCGTGCCGTGCGCGCCGCGCTCGACATGCAGGCCGCGTTCGACGAGAAGGCGATCATCGACCAGGCGGCGGCCGCCGGGATCGCGGGCTATCGGCCCAGGTTGAGCATCGGGATCAACACGGGAGGCGTGGTAACCGGGATGTTCTCCAGCGGCGGCGCCTGGGACTACACGGCGATCGGCGATACGGTGAACGTGGCGGCCCGTCTGCAGAGTAACTGCGAGCCGGGCGGCATTCTCGTGGGTCAGGCCACCTGTCAGCAGACAGGCCACCTGTTCGAGTTCGGCGAAGAGCGGATTCTGCAGGTCAAGGGCCGCAGCCAGGCGGTACTGGCTCGGCCGGTCACGGGAATCCTGGAGGTGCGCGGCAAGGTTCGCGGCTTCGCCGGGCGCGAGACGCCGCTCGTCGGCCGGCACGCCGAATTGGAGCAACTGCGGGAGTGCTGGCGGCAGGCCGCCGACGGAAATCCGGAGACCTGCCTGTTGCTCGGCAGAGCGGGAATCGGCAAGACGCGGCTGGTGGCCGAACTCGCCGCGATCGAGGGGCTGGACGACGCGGACGTGGCTCGCGGCCGCTCCTATCCGTACGCCAGCTCCACGCCGTGGGAACCGATCGCGGAGCTGATCCGCGACCTGCACGACGTCGGCAGCGAGCGGTCGGCGCCGGAAGCCGTGACGTTGATCGCGGAGCGGGCCGTGGAGCCCTGGTCGGAGGACGAGCGGGCGGGTCTCGGAGCCGTCCTCGGCAGCCCGATATCGGACCTGCAACGCTTCGAGGGCCAGCCGCCGGCCGAACGCCGGGAACGGATGATCCGCGCGGTGGCACGCGCCCTCGAGCAGGGTGTCGGCAGGCCCATGCTGCTCGTGCTCGAGGACCTGCACTGGGCGGACCGCACGACGCTCGATTTCCTCAGTTCGCTTCCATCGCTCGAGCTGCGCGGTCCGTTTCTGCTGCTTCTGATTTCGCGCCTGCCGCTCCCGACCGAGCAGGCCCTGCTCGAGCTCACCGACAGTCTGCCGAACCGCGTCAAACTCGCCCCGCTGGGGCCCGACGAAACGGAGGAGCTGGTCGACGCGATCCTGGGCGAACACGAGATGCCCGCCGAGCTGCTCCAGCTGATCCACGCGCGATCCGGCGGAAACCCGCTGTTCATCGAGGAGATCCTCAAGACGCTGACCGAGGGCGACCTGATGGACCGGGGCGGAGATGTGTGGCGCCCCCGGCAGAACTACCACGAAATCGCGATTCCCGATTCGATCGAGAGCCTGATCACGACGCGGATCGACGGCCTGGACGCGCCCGCCAAGAAGGTCCTCCAGTACGCCGCGATCATCGGCAGCCGCTTCTGGCCCGGGGTCCTCGAGGAGGCGCTCGCCCGGCGCCCCGTGGGTGCGGAATTGAACCACCTTCTCGAGGCAGCGCTGGTGCGCACCCGACCGGACTCCGCGGTGGCCGGAGACACCGAGTACACGTTCGAGCACCTGCTGCTGCAGGAGGTGGCGTACGCCGGTCTGCTCACCGGCATACGCTCGCAGCTGCACGGGTCGGTGGCCGAGTGGCTGGAGGAACACCCGATTCTCGAGGCCGCCGAATACGATGACCGAGTGGCGTATCATTTCGAGCGTTCCACGGAGCCGGCGCGGGCGCTTCCCTACCTGGAGCGCGCGATCGCGAGCGGCTGGGAGAGGGGCGCGCTGCTGGATGTGGAACAGCTGATCGACCGCGCCCTGGGTGTCGCCGAGCAACCAGCCGACAGGGTCAGGCTCATCGGCCTGGCGGAGGACGTCGCGCGGGCCACCGGTGACCACGAGCGGCGCCTGGCGGCGATCGCCCGGCTGATGGATCTCGCGGAGGCCGAGGGAGATCCGGCGATCGCGGCCGACGTGACGTACCGACGCGCCCGTCGGAAGCTGGACATCGGCGACCTGGAGGAAGCGCGCGAGCTCGGTGAGCTCGCCCTGGCCTCGTTCCGTGAGCTCGGCGACGGAAACTCGGAGGCCGACGCCCTCACCCTGCTCGGGCGCGTGTCGCACCTGTGGGGCGCGTACGGGAAAGCGCTCGACTGCTATCGCGCCGCGCTACCGCTCGAGCGTCGAGCCGGTGACCGGCGCGGCGAAGCCGACATTCTGCGCAACCTCGGGCTGGCCGAGACCGACTTCGGCAACTTCACTCGCGCGCTCGACTACTTCGACCAGGCGCTGGGAATCTACGCCGAGCTCAGGGATCGCCCGGGCCAGGCGATCGTGCTCGCCAACCGCGCCTCCGCGTTTCGCTGGCTCGGCCGCTTCGCGCAGGCGGAGGAGACCGCCCTCCATGCCGAGGAGCTGGCCGCGGCGTGTGCATCCCGCGGCGCCATGGCCGCCGCGACACTGGCCCGGGCGAACACGCTCGGGGCCGCGGGGCGCACGGAAGAGGCAATACAGCTGCTTCACCAGCTGGTGGAAGCGGCGCCCGAGCTGCGCCGACCGGCGCTCGAGGCCCACGCCTGGCTGGCGCTCGGCGAGCTGGAGTCGGGATCCCGCGCCCGGGATGCCGTGCAGCGGGCGCGCGAAGTCGCGTCGCACAGCGGTCTCATCGATGTCGAGGTGCTGGGACTGACCCGTCTCGCCGACCTGGCGCTGGAATCCGGCGACACGGACGAGGCCGACGGCCACTCGGCGCGCGCGGTCGCGCTGCTCGAGGAGCACGGAGAGATCCAGGGGCCCGACGAGGTCGTGTACTACGTGCGCTCACGTGTCCTGACCGCTCTCGGACACGGCGGCGAGGCCGAGTCGACCCGCGAGCGCGCCCGCGAAATCGTACGTGAAACCGCGAACCGGATCGAAGACGAGGAGCTCCGTCGATCGTTCCTCGAGAACGTCGAGCCGAACCCTGCCATCATGTCCAGCGGGGCAGACCGGTGAGCGTCACTGCCGCCGTGCTCCTCGCGGCGCTGCTGCTGGGCCACAACCTGGGCGATTTCACGCCACTCGCCACGCCGCGCATGCATCGGGCCAAGTCCGAGGGGCGCCCGATCGGGCCGATCGCAGCGCACGCCGCGGTGCACGGTCTGCTGGCCGGGCTCGCGGTGCTCCTGGTGGTTCGCCCACCCCTTTCGACCGTCGCGCTCGCGTCCGGCGTCGTTCTGACTACACACCTGGTGATCGATCTGGCCAAGGCCCGCATCGGCCTTCGGGTTCCGGTTCTCAAGGACGTCAGCGCAAATCCGTTCTGGTGGGCGTTGGGCTTCGACCAGCTTCTGCACGGTCTGGTGCTGTTCGGGGTCGCATTCCTCGTGCTCGGCTGACCGGAGTCGGGATCGACAGCGCCGCTCGTATGGGCGGGCTCCCCGGCCACCGGCCCGGCGCCCGCCGCCGAGATCGTGACTCTCGATGACCGGCTCGCCGCGGTGGCCCGGCTGGAAGGCCTGGCGGTGCGACCGGGCGCGGAGTGACCCTCGGCTACGACCCCTCGCCGTCCCGGGTCCAGGTCTCGAAGAACCCCGACCCGTCCTCGGCCACCGGATCTCCGAGCAGCTGCCCCCTCACCTCGGCCCTGCCCCGCATCTGGTGGAAGTACGCGTCATCCTCTTCGCGCGGCGTGATCCGCAGGTGGTCCACCGACACGCGCAGCGTGAGCGAATCCGCGCCCCGATCGGCACGCAGCACGAATCCGGTCGGGCGCAGCTCGGCGCCCGCCGCGGCACCCTGCCCTGCTCGAGGCCCCGACCACTCGTACTCGATCTCCCGGATCGGCAGCACGCCGCGCAGGCCGAGGCTGTCCACGACGAACAGGAACCGGCCGCCCCGGGCGATCTCCGCGGCCGCGGCGTCCAACTCCCCGTCCCGCCGCACTCCCCCGTACAGGATCGTCAGGTCTCCGGCTCGGGCGAACCCCCAGTCCCAGGTGACCCGGCGCCACACGCCCCAGTTGTGGTCGTGGTAGGAGGGCGCGGCCACGAGCGCCGCGCACTGGCCACCGGTGCACAGCCGGCCTTCCGACATCCCGTCCAGCACGGGTACGACGTAGCCGGAGGTGAATCCGCCCGGTGACACGTCCACCGGCGGCAGGTAGCGCCTGTCGGACGGCGACAGCACGAGATCGAGCACCAGCGTGTCCGCTGCTCCGTCCGCGGCCGGTACCCGCGCCCTGAGCTCGTAGCGACCATCGGAGCGGAGCCGCACGGAGGACTCGCCGATCTCGAGGTCGGGACGGTCCGTCGCGAACCGCACCTTCCCCGCTTCCTGCCGGTCTTCGAACCGGCGCTCGGTTCCGTCCAGCCGCACGAGGTTGGCGAGGATCTGGCCACCCCACGCCGAATCTGCGTGACTGCCGCCCACCAGGTAGGTCAGGTACAGCCAGGACTGCTCGTCCGGCGACAGGATGTTGAA
>JAENXO010000042.1 GCA_016649455.1 Gemmatimonadota bacterium
CCGAGCAGCGCCCCGCAGGCCTCGCCCGGATACGCGGTCTCTGCATGTTTCGCCAACTGGTCACGCAGGTCGGCGGAGAGCACGAGTGCCGCGGGGCGATAACCAGTGTGTCCGGCTTCGCCCCGCTCAGACACGGACTGCCAGGGACTTCTGGATCGCCTCGTAATTCTCGTAGATCGTGCCGGGACCACGGAAGACGGATGAACCCGCCACGAGGACATTGGCTCCGGCGCGAGCCGCTTCGGGGGCCGTGTCCGGTCCGATTCCGCCATCGACCTGAACGTGGAGACCCGTGAGGTTCCGCTCTCGTGCCATGGCTCGAACGCGCTCGACCTTCCGCAGAGCGGCATGGATGAACGCCTGACCGCCAAATCCCGGGTTGACCGTCATTACCAGGACCAGGTCTACGAGCGGCAGGATTTCGCCCAGGGTCTCGACGGGAGTCGACGGATTCACCGCGACCCCCACCTTCACCCCCAGACGGCGAATTTCAAGCAGGTCCCGGTGCAGATGAAGCGAGGCTTCCTGGTGGATCGTGATCAGATCGGCGCCGGCACCGGCGAACGGTTCAAGGAAGATTTCCGGATTGTCGATCATCAGGTGCACGTCGAGAAACGACTCGGTAACCGTGCGCAATGACTTCAGCACCGGGATCCCGATGCTGAGATTGGGCACATAATGCCCGTCCATCACATCGAAATGGAACCAGCGTGCGCCGGCTTCCTCCGATTCAGCCACCTGCTCGCCCAGCCGGGCGAAGTCGGCCGCGAGAAGGGACGGGGCGACGATGAACTCGCTCATGAGTCTCCTGTTCTACGGGCAGTTCAGAGAATGCCGAGCTCTCGACCAACGCGGTCCAGGGCACCCAGCGCTCGATCCAGGTGCTCTCTCGTGTGTGCCGCCGAAATCTGGGCTCGGATCCGCGCGCTGCCATGAGGCACGACAGGGAAACCGAATCCGATCACGAACACTCCCTCGTCCAGCAGCTTCGTACTCAGCGCGATGGCGTCCGCTGTCTCTCCCACGATCACGGGTACGATCGGGGTGTCGCCCTCGATCGGACTGTACCCGAGCGCGGTGAGCTTCTCCCGGAAGTACGCCGTGTTTTCTCGCAGCCGGGTTACGAGCTCGGGATGGGCCTCGAGGTGGTCGATCGCCGCAAGCGCCCCTGCGGCTGAATGTGGTGGAATCGCGTTGGTGAACAGCTGTGTGCGTGACCTCTGCACCAGGTACTCGATCACCTCCCGACTGCTCGCCACCAGGCCGCCGGCCATCCCTCCGAGCGCTTTGCCCAGCGTCGAAGTGATGATGTCGATCTCGCCGTGCATGCCGAAGTGCTCCGGCGTTCCCCGTCCCGTGTCGCCGAGGACGCCAGTGGCATGAGAGTCATCGACCGTCATGATCGCATCGTACTGGTCGCACAACTCGCGAATCTCGGGGAGCGGAGCGATCTCCCCTTCCATTGAGAATACGCCGTCCGTCATCACGAGGCGGTGTCTCGCCGCCTGTGAGTTCTCGAGCGCGTCGCGCAGCGAGTCCATGTCCATGTGCTTGTAGATGTGACGCTGCGCCTTGCACAAGCGGATGCCATCGATGATCGATGCATGATTCAGCTCATCACTGATCAGCGCGTCCTGCTCGTCCAGCAGTGGGGCGAACAGCCCTCCGTTCGCGTTCCAGCACGAGGTGAAGGTGATCGCCGCTTCCGTTTCCAGGAAATCCGCGATCCGGTCTTCCAGCTCCCGGTGCACGTCGAAGGTTCCACAGATGAACCGGACCGAGGAAGTGCCGGCCCCGTATCTGTCGGCTCCTTCGCGCACCCCCGCGACGACTTCGGGGACGTCGCACAGCCCGAGGTAGTTGTTCGAGCAGAGATTGATCGTCTCGCCGTATCCTCGAGATCTACGACCGGGCCCTGCGGCCCGCAGATATGCTGAAGGCGCTTGAACACCCCCTGCTCCTGCATCTCCGCGAGCTCACCTGCCAGACGCCTGTTCAGCCCCCCGTTCACCGGACTCGTCGAGACATCCCCCTCCTCGTACAACGTCATGGTCACACCTCCGTTGGTGCTGTCGATCGCGGGTTGCTGGTGGCTCCGTCGCGACTGCCGTGTGTCAGTCGTCGTCCTCGCCAGTGTAATACTGCGCGCCGGTGCTGTCAGTCACGGTCGCCAGGCTGACCCGGATTACCGGTCTCGATCCGAACGCGCCACACAAGGTAAATCCGGCCAGGCGTCCGTCCACGTAGATGCGTCTGTCGGTCCCGGCCTGCCGTTCGAGTCCTTCAGGGGCACCTCGCAGGGCGAACGGCCGCTGATTGCCAATCCAGCCCGGTCCGAACAGCAGGCATCCCCCGGCTGAATGGAGCGTTCCCTCGCCGATGGCGCGCATCGGGGAGAATGAGCCGGAATCGATTGCCACGATCGCGCCGAGGTCGCGTCCCTCTGCGGTCCGAACGCTCCAGGTGCCGGACCTCGGAAGGCGTACCGGTCTCGCCTCGTAGAAGCTGACCGGTCCGTTCGCGCACATCGTATCGTACACGCTCCGGCGGGCGGAGAGCACCAGGGTGGAATCCCCGAAAGCCACGATCACGGTGTCCAACCTGCCACAGGCGTCAGGGGAGACCGGCCCGGCGAACTCGAACGAGAACACCGATCCGGTGACGACGGTATCCGGGTACGCGGCCCATGTCACCTGCGCGGAACTCTCAGTCGGCTCGCCGATCCTCCAGCACCCGACGAGGAGAGGCAGGAGGGCGAGCAGGAGGCGGCCCCGAGACCAGGTCAGTACTCGTTTGAACTGCAGGTGAAAATCCGCCTTCCCGCACTTCGATCCGGTTGGAAAACTCATGAATGCGGGAATCTGAGCGGGGCCACCCGGGTCGGCAAGCGGAACCTGCGCACCGGACAGGCGATACAAGAACAACGGACCCGTGCACTCCGCGGTGTTGACGGGGTGGCGGACGAGGTTGGCGGGTGTCGAGACGGATTCCCGCCGCAAGGGAGTGGGTGCGGTGGATCGGCCAAGAACAACTGCGAGCCGTTACGACAGGCGGTACCGACGTGCGATTCACGTCGGGCTGGCCCTGTCCCTGTTGATACACGCGATCGTGTTCGTTGCATGGCGATCGGAGCGGGCCGCTGCAGGAGCATTGGTAGCGGCGGGCCTGCGAACCGGAGACGCATCAGCCGCAGCAGGTGGCGGGGCCCTGCAGGCAATCAACCTGGCCGCCGTCCGCTCAGCTGAAATCCCGCCACCGCCGGCACCGTTGCCCAGCCTGGACGCCCCGCTAGTCATGCCAGTCGAGACGGAAACGCCGGCTCTCGCAACCGGAATGCTGGAACGACCCGGATCGTCTCCAGGCCAGAACTCCGGCTTCGCACCCGGAGTTCCGGGTGGGACGGGCGCCGGAGACGGGGGAACGGACGCCGAGGGCCTGTATCGCAATTCGGTTCCGGAGCCGCGAGTCATCATCCCGGACTGGGATGCCCCGAAGGAAGTGAAAGGCCTGCGAGTCAGGATGCGGGTTCTGGTCGACGAGCGGGGGAATCCTGTCGATGTGGAACTCGAACCGCCTACGCCTAACGATGGATTCAACCGGAAGTTGATCGAGACCGCGATGGAGATGGAATTCAAGCCTGCGTTGCGAAACGGCCGGCCGGTGCGGGACTGGGCCGTGATCACGAGAGTGTTCTAGCCTCAGCCCCCTGAACGCGCTCCAACCGGCCGGTATTACACGATCCTCGTTTCCGGCCGTCTGACCCCTCCCTATATTCTCGCTTCATGGCCGTGCTCCCGAGAAGCACCCGTTCACAGAGTTCGGCGTCCGACCCCGGTCGAGGCGGTGTCCGATCTGACGATCCGGCCGGTCGCTCAACTCTCCCGTCGAGCGTCGGGGCGATTTGACGGCCCAGTTCCGCGCCCCGGGCGCCGGCACACCTCTGTATCTCTCCACGATCCGTGCCGTGGTCCCGGTGGCATTCGCCCTGCTCCTGTTCTCGAGCTCGTCTCTGTCGGGCCAGGTGCCAGGTGAGCGGAAGCCCGATCCTCCGCCAGCGGACACGATCATCGCGCCAGGCCTGCCTGCCGCGATCGACTCGGCCATCGCTGCTGAGAGAGCGCGCGCGGCGGACAGCCTTGCGGTGGGCGACAGCCTGGTGGTGGCAGACAGCCTGGTCGCGGCAGACGGCCTTGCGGTGGGCGACAGCCTGGTGGTGGCAGACAGCCTGCCGGTGGCGGACAGCCTGATTCGGGTGGAACCTCAGGCGATCACAGATTCGATCGCAGCCCCGCCGCCGCCCGACGATCAGGAGGCCCAGGGAGCGACGGGTCTTCGGCTGGGGGCGACCCGGATTCCGTTCCTGTGGCCGATCAAGGGGTACCTGTATCCCGAGGCGCTCGAAACCCGTGAACGGTGGCCGGGAGAGCTGGCGACAGACTGGCTCGAAACGGATCTTGCAAAGCTCGATCGGATGCTTGCGGCCCGCCACGACACCATGTGGATAGCAGGTCTTACCCTCGACAAGCTCCCGCCCGATTTCGATGCTCGCCGGTTCTACCGATTCGCTGCGGCCGAAGGCGATCCGGGAATGCCGGTATCGATGGAAAACGAACAGCGGATCGAGATCATACCGGATGCCCTGAAGGGGATCGCCGACCTCGATCTCCAGATCTCGGGCCAGGGGCAGCTCGGCTCCCGGTGGCAGTCTTATAGCCCGTGCCTCCTGACCACCGGTCAGCGCTGCAACGCCGGAGCGGTCCCGGACATCGCGCCGGAATTTCAGTTGAGAGCTGTCGCGCGGGGCACGATTACCGAGCGCGTACACATCGACGTGGACTTTGATCAGACCCGCGAGTTCGATGCGACAAACAATCTCAACGTCTACTACGAGGGCAAGCCGGACGAGATGCTCAAGTTCGTGGAAGTGGGGCAGGTATCGCTTCCACTGCCAAGTTCTCGCTTCATCTCGGAGGGAATTCCGGCAGGCAACTTCGGGATCCACGGAGACGCTCGGCTCGGGCCTCTGATTGTGCGTGGTGTGTTTGCGGAACAGACGGGCAGCGTGGAGAGCCGGTCTGTTACACTCGATGTCGGTGGCCCCACCGGGGGAACCTACCAGGACGTGGAGGTGATTCTCGACGATGCCAATTACTCCAGTGGACACTTCTTCTTCGTCGTCGATCCGCGGGACCAGGTCGGCTATCCGTATCTGGACGTGACGAACCTGGAGGGAACCGAAGCGCCTCCCGCGCTTCGTCCCGGTTCATCGATCAAGCTGTATCGGCACGAGACAATCCTCACGCAGCCGCAAAACGTAGAGTCCGGTGTGATACAGGCGCGCGCCGTGGCCACGCGCCCGCTCTCGGCTGATCCGAGTCTTCCCGACAGCGCAGTGTTCGAAGGATTCTTCCGCCCTCTCGTAGAGGGCGAGGACTTCATCGTCCACCGCAGCGGGCTCTGGGTGGTGCTCAAGTCCAGAACTCAGCGCGAAGAGGCGCTCGCAGTTGCGTATGTGTCTACCGCCGGCGACAGCGTGGGAGATTTCAACGCCGAGGACAAGTTCCGCGAGTACGCGAATACAGGCACCGGCGAGATACCTCGACTGGCGCTTCTGAGGGACCCTCCGACGCATCGTCCCGGCGGCGTGACCTGGGAAAAAGAGATGCATCAGATCTACCGGATTTCTTCATCGGATGATCTCGAGCAGGCGTCCGTGGAGCTGGTGATCTCGCAGGGTCCCGTCGAGTCAGGTCCCGTCGTCAGGGTCGAAGACAATACCGAGTACGCGTTTCTGGAGATTTTCGGCCTCGACGATGCGCCCAGGGACGACGGAATCGACCTCGCCCGAGTCTGGCGTCCAGCAGCGTCAGGTGAATTCGCCGGCTCCAACGTCGTTTCTGGAAGCTACCTGGTCTTCACCGCGCTCGAGCCGTTCAAGGACCCTCCACCGCTCAAGGATCCGAGGAATTCAGCTCTCCAGGGCCAGCCATTCCCGCTGGCGGAAGGAGACCGGAATCAGTCGATCTACGACGAACAGGTCGATCAGATCCGAAGCTCGAGTTTCCTGTACCGGCTCAATCTCAAGTACCGGGCCCGCAGCAGCGGGGTCACCAGTTCGTTCTCGCTCGGAGCGCTCGGGATCCGCCAGGGCAGCGAGCGGGTGACGCTCGATGGACGAGACCTGGTATTCGGCCAGGACTATACGATCGACTACGAAATCGGACAGCTCACACTGTTGCGGCCGGAGGACCTGCTCGCAGGGGCGCAGAACCCGGATCTCGATGTGGTGTTCGAACAGAAACCGATCTTCCAGATCGCGCAGCGCAGCATCTTCGGTCTTACCGGCACGTGGTCGTTGGGTGAGCTGGGGGCGATCGATTTCGTCGGGCTGAACCAGAAAGAGGGATCCGTTCTCAATCGTCCACAGGTTGGTCTCGAGCCGGGGAGCGTTCAGCTCGGGGGTGTGATCGCCCGGTTGGGATTCGGGGCGGCCTCGCTTGATCGATTGGTGAACGCTCTGCCGGGAATCAACTCCAATGTGAAGTCACGCATCTCAATAGATGGGGAAATCGCGGGCTCCAACCCGACGACGAACCGCCAGGGTGTGACGTATATCGAGGACTTCGAAGGCAGTTCCCGCCTCCGTCTCGGGCTCGGGACCAGGTCCTGGCTGCAGGGCTCGATCGTTTCGAGCCCGGACCTCGACGGGACTGGCGATTTTCTGCCCGACGTTCCTGACGCGACCAATCGTCTGGGTGCCGTGTGGCAGTCGCAGTGGCTCGAGGGCGCACAGGTCCGCGGACCATTGCTCGTCCGGCAGATCGATCCCGCGCTCCAGGTAACCAACGCAGGCAATTCCGAGGGCGTTCTGTGGGTGACGCTCGACGACCAGCCGAACACCGGGGAAAACGGCTGGGTGACGATGACGAACCCGCTGTCGGAATCGGGGATCGACCTGACGACATCGGAATTCCTGGAGTTCTACGCGAGCACACTGGGCAGTGAAGACCAGGAGCTCTCCCTGATCATCGATATCGGCACTCTGTCGGAGGATGCATTCGTCCTCGACTCGCTCGGTTTTCCGGCGGGTCTCGGCGTTCTGGACCAGGAGGTAGATCCCCTGGTCGGAGTCTGGGGGAACCAGGACGACACTGGAATCTGGGACCAGGCGTGTACAGCGTCGCCAAACGAGACCGCGTATCCGCTCGGAGACGAGCGGGCGAACTGCACGACGGGGAACGGCCTCGAGGACTCGGAAGACCTCAACTCCGACAATTTCCTCAACCGGGAGGAAAGGTACTTCCGCTACGTCGTCCCGCTGACCGCCGACTCACGGTACCTGGTCCGACCGACAGGAGGCGAATTCCAATTCAATCTGTATCAGCTTCCGCTCCGGATTCCGGACTACCAAGTAAACGCGACCGGCTCCGAGCAGCAGAATGTGCGTCACGTCAGAATGACGATAACATCGGGGGCGCCCGGAACGGTGCTCCTGAGTCGGATGGAATTTGCCGGCTCTCCGTGGCTTAAACGCGGTGATACCGGCAGCCTGGACGGGTTCATCGGGGAGGTGCCGGGTACGGCTCAGCAGGTCTCGGTCGGACCGATCTCGACCACAGATGCCGACTATGTTTCTCCGCCAGGCGTCGTGGCTCAGGAAGCCGATGCCACCGATCAGCTGAACCTGTCCAACCAGACGATCAACGAGCAGTCGCTGCAGGTCGCTTTCTCGGACGTTCCGGCAGGCGAGAGAATCGAGGTGTATCGCCGGTTCACGGAGCGGCCGCGCGATTTCCTGACCTATCGTCGCCTGCGGGCCTGGAATCTGGCGATCGACGGGGAGTGGGGGCCGGGCTCACCGCTGCGTTTCTATCTCCGGATGGGCTTCGACTCGAACAACTTCTACCTGTACCGGACTTCACTCGTCACACCTGCCGGCCAGCCGGCGCAGAGTGACTGGAATCCCGAAACGTTGATCAACCTCGAGCGCTGGATCCAGCTTCGGACGGAGGCGGAGAAGCGCATCGTCGAAGCGGGATCGGCGCTGCCGAACGACACGACCTTCGTGTTGTGGGACGTGGACGTATTCCCGGACGGGGACAGCACGTTGGCAATCGTGATCAACGATCGCTCGCGGGCCCCGAACCTGTCTGCGATCCGGGAACTGGCACTCGGTATCGAGAACCCGGGATCCGCCGGTGTGGGCCCGGGGCGCGTCTGGGTCGACGATCTTCGACTGGATGAGGCCGCCGACCAGATGGGATCAGCGATGCGGGGACACGTTCGTGTCGATCTGTCTGATGTGATCACGCTCGAGGGTTCGTACAACAACCGGGATCCGTTCTACAGACAGTTGGGCACCAGTCCGCCCTTCGAGTCATCCAGTGACTACTCCACCCGGGTAGCGGTGCAGGTCGGGAGATTCCTGCCGAAGAGCATGGGGCTGGCGGTTCCCATCGAATTCCAGCATCGAGGCGCTTCCAGCGATCCGTACTTCCTCAGCGAAACCGATGTGTTCGCGTCCGAGATCGACGGACTGCGGACCCCCGAGAGTTCACTCACTCGCTTCAACGCAGGATTGTCCAAGCAGACGCGATCGAACGGTCGCGTAGCCCGCGCCACGATCGACGGACTCCGTCTGGGCTATTCGTATCGCACCTCCGGGTCGACCACCACGCAGACTGAGGCGAGCGGATCCGGCTGGGACGCGATCGTGAACTGGTCACGACCCGTAGCGGACGCGTCGTTTCCGCTGCTTCCCGGATTCATGCGGAGCGCAATCGATGGCCTGCCGGGATTCCTGTCCCAGAGCGTATTTATGAAGAATTTGAGGGATCTCAGGTTCCGCTGGACGCCGAGGGATGTCCGTATGGGAATGAATCTGGCGTACGCGAACGACCGGCGGCGCCGCTTCGTGACCAGCGCCTGGAATTCATCTGATTCGGCGGTCACTCCGACCATCAACCGACAATACGTGCTCACGCCGACTGCCGGATTCCAGCTTCAGCCGTTCCCGTCCGTGGTGGCAGGGCTCGGGTGGTCTTCGAATCGGGACCTGGTGAACCCGGATCTGCGTGTACAGGGGGACCAGGCGCAGTCATTGCTGGAGAATGAATCGTCCAGCCTTATGGGCCTGAATACCGGCTGGGAGATGACCCGGTCGATGATAGGCAACCTCAGCTGGCAGCCGGAGCTCGCATCGTGGTTCTCGCCGAGGATGACAGTCAACACTTCGTACCGCAGCGCCCGTAACACCTCTTACATCGAGTCCTCAGATGTCGAGGGTGATTCGCTCCTGTTCCGCGACGTCGCGATGCAGCGTGACGTGGGGCTGAACATCGATCTTCTTCCTGAGAATCTCGCGACCTCGTTAGGTGTTCCCGAGCATCGTACGGCGTCCGGTGTGTGGAAAGGATTCCGCGAAGTCTGGGACAGGATACTCCCGGTGGGCTTTGATTGGTCGAGGGTGGTAAGCTCCAGTTTTGACAGGCGGAATATCGACCCATCGTTCGGACAGCAGCTGGTTCTCCTGAGTTTCTCAGATATGCGTGTGATGGGAGCCGACACTGCTTCGGCCGCCGGAGACATCAAGCGCTGGTCGGCCAGGGGAGGGTACAGACTTCCGGCGGGTGTGGACGCCGAAGTCACTTACAGCTCGACGGACAACCAGACGTTCACGCCGCGAAGCGTTCGTGGCACCAGTGACGTGGAGTGGCCGTGGATCAGTCTGCGGTGGCGAGATGTCCCGGTCCCCGATGTGCTTACCGGCCTGTTCAGAAGCGTCAACCTGACGGCCACCTGGAGAGACCGGAACCGGGACGTGCAAACGACGACCGGGCAGAATCAGGGGACCCGGACGGTCACTCGCTCGCTGAACATCGCCATCCTGTTCAAGAGTGGGTTCAACTTCAACTATCAGTGGGACGATGCCCAAACTGATCGCTCCGATCAGACCGGTGGCAGCGAGTCCGATCGAACGTCACACAGTCTCAGGCTGACACGGACCCTTCCTCCTCCGTCTTTCCTGAGTTTTGTAAAGAAACCGGTGCGGATGTCCGCCGAGTACTCACTCAACGGGAATTTTGACTGCAGGGCACTGGGCGGCACCGGATTCGGCGGAACTGTCCCGGGCCTGGGCGGAGACTGCACCGCGCACGTGGACCAGACGACACAGTCGGCAGCATTCACACTCGATTCGGACTTTACTGGATACACCGTCGGCGTCCAGCTCACGTGGTCGAACCGGGGCAGCGCCGTAGGACGGCAGCAGAACTCGAACCAGATCAACTTCAACATCTTCGGGCGGTTCGCCCTTCGAACGGACACGGGGGTCACGCCGGTCCGCTAGTGTCCCACTTCCCCCTCGGCTCTCCGCCTGAGATCGGGATGACAGCCGGTTGAGCCCGGCCCCGGATCTTCCGGGACGATATGCTCTCTCTGAATCGAATCGAGACTCGGTCTCTCGCGACCGCCACAGCACTCGTGCTCCTCGGCACCGGCGTTCGCCTGGGCTTCGGACCGGGGCCCGCTGATACTGAATGGCAACCACCGTCCGACACCGAGTTCCCGGCTGCCTCTGCCGCCGGACTCCGGGCCACCGTAGAGGAAGGCGTGCGGCGCGAAGAGCGAGCAGGTGTTCCTATCGCGGCGGGAGAACGGCTCGACCCGAACTTCGCCGACGAGACCGAACTCAGACGCCTTCCGGGGATCGGCCCGGCGAAGGCCTCAGCAATTGTCCGTGATCGTCGCGAGAACGGCCCTTTCGGATCGCTGGAGGACATGGAGCGCGTGGCAGGCCTCGGGGAGAAGACGGTCTCCCGACTCGCTCCATACCTGGCCCTGACCTCCCTGTCGCCTGCGAGCCTTTCAGCACACGGCCGGCTCGATCTGAACCGTGCCGGACTCGAGGACCTCGTGCAACTCCCGGGAATCGGTGCGGAGCTCGCCGGGAGGATCGTAGAGTTTCGCCAACGAAGCGGCGGATTCCGGGAGCTCGATGATCTTCTCGCTGTGCCGGGCATCGGTCCCGGTATTGTGGAGAAAATCCGTAATCAAGTGCGAATCCAGTGATTGAAGCCTGCCTCCACACGCCGACGCACCACGAGTTTGTCCCGGAAAAACAAGGACGGAACGACGCCAGACATACCGGGCACGTCTCTTGCCCCCGAAGGACGACGCGGCGGTACCGGAACTGGCAGGAAGATCGAAACGCCGCAAGACCATGGAGCCGCACAGGGCGGCGACCGTCGGGATTCACCGGACGATACGGGACCTATGGCATCTGCAGCTCTCGGACACAATCAGATCGGCGAGCTGCTGATCAGGGAGAACCTGATCAGCAA
>JAENXO010000643.1 GCA_016649455.1 Gemmatimonadota bacterium
AATCGGCAGCCCTGGTCCCGCGCCTCGAGCGCCCGCCGCAGGGACGGCGGAATCGTGCGGGTTTTCCGGCCTACGTCGAGCACGGCTCCGTCCACGGAGTGACTGATCGGGACGACCGAGGCGTCACACGACAGCCGGCGGGACGTTTCCGCGGAAATGCGTGTGCCGTCTTCGAACTCGGAGCGGCCGAGGCCGGAGCCGGCCGTCGTGAGCGTCTCCGCGTCCACGTGCAGCACGACCTGGTAGCGCTCGGCCCTTGGGCCGCTGACAGGGGTCTGACTCGTGCTCTGCCCGAGTCCCGCCGCCAGCGCCCGCTCGGCCACGAGCCCGATCGAATCAGCCCGCCGCTGCGCCGCCGCCCGTTCGGACGGTTCCGCGGAACCGTTTTCGAGACCTGCGCCCGGTCCGCGTTCCCGGAACAGCGCGTCACTCGCCGCCTCCACCGCCCGCATCACGAGCGCTCCGATCTCGGGAGTGAGACGGCCCCGCACCACGTACATGCCCTCGTCGTCGGGGAAGACCGAGAACTCACGGCTCTCGTGCCGGGCCCGCTCCCGCTCCGCCTCGTCCTGCCGGCTCCCGAGCTTGAAGCCTCGCACGATCCGCTCGAGCTGGGCGGCCGTGCAGCCACGGGCCAGCTCCAGCAGGTCGGTCTCGTTCTCCGGCGTCGCCACCCGGGTGAGCGCCCGGACGGCCGAGAAGGACAGCTCGCCCCGGCTCATCGCGGCGCTTGTCGCCGGCAGATCCATCAGCACCCGGGCAGCCCGCACCCTCTGCCGCGCCGCCCCGAGGTCGATCCCGGTACGGAAGGCGAGCCAGTGGGCGCAGGTCCTGTGGCCACCCAGCTCCCAGCCCCGCCGACGGTCGAACTCCGCGACCAGGACCAGCAGCCGGTGCTCGGCTGCATGGATGTGCGCCGCGAGGATCACGATCTCCTCTTCGAGCTCCTCGAGCGCGTCGACGTCGGTGAACGGGTCGGACGCGGAGTCCGGTGCCGGATCGGCCGACGCATACTCGGGCGCGGTCTCGCACACCCGCAGCGCCCGCAGCAACTCCGGCGCGTAGAGATCGGCACGGGGGGTGTGACGAGTGACAGCGACCTGCCGACTGACAGCTACCTGCCGAGCAAACTGGACCATCGAGCGACCTCCTGAACTCAGACATGCGACTAGTCGACACGGCGTGCCGGGCACACACCGAACATACACCGAATATCACATCGGTTTTTCAACGCCTGAGGATGCAATGAGAGACACGACACGAGGCCAACAGACCGCAGAAAATCAGGTCAATGGCCAAAAGCCCGCAGGAAGCCAACAGGCGGGATCAGAACCCGGAATCAGCACCCGTCCCGGACTCGCACGAAACCGCCGATCCAAAAGCTGTCAAGGGGTCGTAACCAACACCAGGTCGGCCAAATCGCACCCCTCAGAGACGGCTTACCGAAGCTCCCGCCGAGGGAATCGCCACGAACAGTCGCTGGTCGAGGTCTGGCGGCGGTTCACCGCCGGGCGAGTCGACGAAATACCCGTCTCGCAGCGCTTCGAGCACCGAATCCACCCGGTCAGG
>JAENXO010000425.1 GCA_016649455.1 Gemmatimonadota bacterium
CGGTCCGATGACCTCGCCGATCTTCTCGGAGTTGATCTGGACCGTGATGATCCGCGGAGCGTACCGGGACATCTCCGTACGCGGAGCGTCCAGCGTCTGCCCCATCACGTCGAGGATGTGCAACCGGCCTTTCAGCGCTCGCTCGAGCGCTTCGCTCATCGTGGCGATCGACAGGCCATCGATCTTGATGTCCATCTGGATCGCCGTGATTCCCTGCCGGGTGCCGGCGATCTTGAAGTCCATGTCACCAAGAGCATCCTCGACTCCGAGGATGTCGGTCAGGACTGCGACGCGGTCTCCCTCCATGATCAGGCCCATGGCGACGCCCGCGCACGCGGCGCGCAGCGGCACGCCGGCGTCCATCATTCCGAGCGACCCGCCGCACACCGTCGCCATCGAGCTCGAGCCGTTGGACTCGAGAATGTCCGACACGATGCGGATCGTATACGGGAAATCCTCGTACGCCGGGAGCAGAGACTGCAGTGCCCGTTCGGCCAGCATCCCGTGTCCGATCTCCCGCCGTCCCGGGCCACGGAACGGTCGGACTTCACCGACGGAGAACGACGGGAAATTGTAATGTAGCATGAATGACTTCGACGTCTCTTCGCGCACGTCAATCGAGTCGATTCTCTGTTCGTCCTGGACTGTGCCGAGCGTCGTGACACACAACGCCTGCGTCTGCCCGCGGGTGAACAGCGCCGAACCGTGGGTGCGCGGAAGAATGCCTACGTCGCAGGAGATCGGTCGAATGTCGTCCAGACCCCGACCATCGACGCGCTCGCCGCGGTCGAGAATCTGCTTCCGCATCGTCTCCTTCTCGAGCTTGCGCAGAATGTCGATCGCCATGCCGATCTGATCCGCGTACTCGGGATTCTCCTTCAGATCCGCCACGACGGATTCCCTGAGCGCCGACAGCGCCTGGGTACGCTCATCCTTGACCGGAAGCGCCAGCGCCTCTTCGATGCGGCTCGTTGCGCGGGACTTGACCTCTTCGACCAGCTCGGCCGGGATCTCAGGCGTGTCGTACTCGAACTTCTGCGGAGGACCGCCACACAGCTCCACGAGCTCGTCCTGGATCGCAATCAGCTCCTTGACGGCCGCGTGGCCCTGCTCGAGCGCTTCCAGCATATCGGCCTCGGAAACCTCGACCGAAGCCCCCTCGACCATGACGATGGAACTGCGGGTTCCGGCCACAACGAGATCGAAGTCCGAGAAGTCGAGCTGCTCGAACGTCGGGTTGATCACCCATTCCCCGTCGATACGACCGACACGCACTCCGGCGATCGGCCCATTCCACGGAATCGGCGAAATGCTGAGCGCCGCCGAGGCGCCGAGCATGCCGAGCACGTCCGCATCGTTCTCCTGGTCCGCCGATACGACGAAGCAGGCGACCTGGGTCTCGTTCTGGTATCCATCGGGAAACAGCGGTCGGAGAGGCCTGTCGATCTGCCTGGCGGAAACGATATCCTTGTCCGCCGGGCGACCCTCCCGCTTGATGAATCCGCCGGGAAATTTCCCGGCTGCGTAGCTCTTCGGCCTGTACTCTACGGTAAGGGGAAAGAACGGGAGGTGTGTCCTCTTCCGCTCTGCAACCGCCGCGACCAGCACAGCGGTCTCTCCGTACTGAATGAAGACGGCGCCGTCCGCTTGACGAGCCATTCGGCCGGTCTCGATGACGAGACGCCGACCGTGAAAATCTCTTTCGATTCGATGTGCCATCTTACTACTTTCCTCGCTTCTCTTCTTTCCGTCGTGTGTGCCGCAATATTTTCTCTGTCAGTGCGGCTCGATTGTGCACGAGCGAGGGCCGTGGCGTCCCGTAATTAAGACGCGGCGGTCAGCGGTCGCGCCTGTCGCGCTCCGCCGTCCGCCGCGTCCCGGGCTGCCGTGCGCCAACTAGCGGCGCAGGCCCAACTCGCGAATGACCGTCCGGTACTGCTCGAAGTCCGTTCGCCGGAGGTACTCCAGGAGGCGGCGACGACGCCCGACCATTTTCAAAAGCCCGCGCCGACCGTGGTGGTCTTTCGGGTGGCTGCGAAAATGCTCGGTGAGGTGCTGGATCCGCGCGGTGAGCTGCGCCACCTGGACGGACGCGGATCCGCAGTCGTTACCGTGGCTGCCGAACTTCTCTACGATTTCCTGTTTGACTTCAGTTCCCAGCGTCATCGATGCTCCATGCTTACATGCCGGCCCGCATTCTCAATGCCGGCCCTGGTGCTCAGTTTCATACTCCGATCAAGCATGACAACTTAAACGACCCATCTCCCTAAGTAAAGAAGTCAGGGTGCGGTCAAGTACCGGATCCGCCGCGCCGCCTGCCGAAATACTCCCGCGCACTTTGCTCGTCGAGCTTCATCTGCTCGACCAGCGCATCCGCCGTGGAGAATGGCCGCACATCACGCAGGCGCTTGAGGAATTCGACCCTGACTGTCTCGCCATAGATGTCCCGATCGAAGTCCAGGAGGTACAATTCGATCGACGGTGGCGAGCCGGCAAACGTCGGACGTGGTCCGAGGTGCAGCAGACCATCCCGGATTTCGGTGCGCATTGAAGCACGTACCGCATAGATCCCTTGGCAGGGCAACAACTTACTCCCTTCAGGCGCCGGGATGTTCGCGGTGGGAAACCCGAGATCATGGCCGCGTCCGAGACCGTGCACGACCGGGCCACGGAACGAGTACGGACGCCCCAGCATCTCCGCCGCCGCTTCTACCCGACCCTCGGCCACGAGCGAACGGATCGAAGTGGAAGACACCGCGTGGCCGCCCACCCGCACGGCGTCGACAACGTCCACCGCGAATCCCAGCTCCGCGCCGATTCGCCTGAGCAG
>JAENXO010000142.1 GCA_016649455.1 Gemmatimonadota bacterium
GAGCGCCCCGGCGCCGCCGGTACTCAGCTTCCGCATGATCTCGTCGTAGGCCTCCTGGTTGACCGGGTGGAGCGAATCCCGGTCAATCTGCGCCCACCTTTGCACGGCGTCGCGATCGCGAAGCCACCCGCGTTTCTCCGCGGGCTCGGCCTTCTTCCTGAACTTCGCGGCTCCCGTGTGCTTCGACTGCCAGCGCATGAACAGCCAGCCGCCCACGAATCCACCCAGGTGAGCGTGGTGCGCGATGTTGCTGGTCGGAATTTGAAAACCGGGGAGTCCGACCGCCGAGGCCACGAGCGGGGCGGTCCCGATCGCGGCCCACACCGCCAGGAAGATCATCATCCAGCGCGCTTCGACGGGAAGGATGCCCCAGATATAGATCCGATCGCGGGGCCAGATTCCGGCGTACGCGATCATCAGGCCGTAGATCGCACCGGAGGCGCCGACGACCCGGGCATGCGGGGTGAGCCCCGCGAACAGCGCCGCCGTGAGGCCGCTCACGAAGTACAGCCCGAGGAACTTGCGGCTGCCGAGAGTCGATTCCAGCCGGGGCCCGAAGAAAAACAGCACGATCATGTTGAACAGGATGTGCCAGAAATCTCCGTGCAGGAACATGTAGGTGATCGGCGTCCACGGGCGTGCCAGGACATCTGCCGGGATGAGCAGCAGGTTCGCGTACAGGGCGCTCCCGCGAGGGATCATCAGGTACGCGGCGAAGTTCGCGAACAGGAGTCGGGCTACCCAGGGTGTCATGGCAAAAGGGTAGACCGGAACGCCCCGGTCCGCCAGTCGGCCAGCCCCGGCACGCTCGGCCCGACACGGGACGCCCGGCTGTGCGCTCGGCGGGTCACCCGCCGGCTCAGATCGGCAGCCAGTACGTGACCTTGATCGCTACGTAGCTCTGCCCCGGAGATGTGATCGCGTGTCCCCAGTCTCCGATATCCGCCGCGGCCGGGTCGGTGACGTCGTTGTCGTCACCCTGGTTCTGCTGCCAGATCACGAACAGCGTACTGCCCGGCCGCCATTCCCAGCGCAGAACCAGGTTCGTGCGGAAGGAGAGCGACGAGAAGTCGCCCCGTTCGAAGCTGAACGTATCGTCTCCATCTGTCACCGTAATCTCGTGCGGGGCGGGGCCCTCGGTTTCCGAAATCGTCGTTCCGTCGGTGCCGTAGTACAGGAGGTCGAAGCCGCCGGCCTCCGTCAGTTCGCCGTACTCCGAGTAGGTGCCGGTCGCGGCAAACGGTTCCGCGTACCCCTCGAGGCTCAGATTCGGCGTGAATCCGTACGACAACCGGAACTGCGCCGACACGGTCGTACGGTCGATCCGTCCGAACACGTAGCGCCCTCCGTACGTGGCAGCGGATCCTCCGGCGAACGTGTCCACGTACTGCCGGGCGTCAGATTCCTTCCGATACGATGGTTCAACCGCGAACTGCCAGTTCCCGGCCGGCTTCGCCTGCAGGCCGAACCCGACATTCCACTCCCAGCCATCGAGTTCATCGACCCGGAAAGACCCGTATACCCCGCCGGTCGTGCGCTTGCTGTGGTCGCTGTTCACGTCCATGGACAGACCCCACCGGGCCGGTCGTCCCATCAGCGGACCGCCCCGCGTCTGCGTGTCGCTCAATGCGCGCGGATTCAGGTCGAACTCGCCTCCGAGACGCCAGAAGTTGCGGAGCGTGACGTTTCCGCCCAGCTCCAGGCCCGTCCCCAGCCGGTCGCCGTCGTAGTTCCAGTCGCCGTCGAGTTCGGCGCGCAGCGAGTAGTTCTGAAACAGCCCCGGCGTGGTCTCGCGGTACGTGAGCCGTCCGCCCGCCTCGATCCGGTCAGCCCTGTCCATTCTACCCGCATCGTTGATGTCGAATCCTGGTGAGTTCGCCTCGAAACCGATGCCCCACAGCCAGTGCTGAGCGCGGGTCCTCTCGAAATCCAGCTTGACCGCATAGCCGGAGAGCGACGTGGCTGTCGAATCCACCTGGACGTGCGTCGCATCGGGGCGCTGGAAATAGTGCGAGCTGAACTCCTGCAGATCAGTGATCCGCTCCGTCGTTCCATCCACGTAGCTGCCGGCGATCTGGGCGCTGAGTTCGTACGTTCCGCCCTGGAACCTCAACCGGGTATCCGCGCTTCCGGTATACGCCTGGCGATTGTAGTCTGCGCCGAGCGCATCGGTCGTGCTCAGGTCCCGCCGCACGGCCGTGCCGGCGAGACCTACGATCGAGCCTGCGGCCCCGAATTGCTGCTCGAGGCTGAAAACGCCCCACGCGATGGCCGGTTCGACCCGGACCTTGTCCTCGATGCCGGTCGCGTTGTCGAATGTCGTCGCGCTCTCTTCTGCGGTAATCGCGGCCAGCGCCCCGACCGACAGTCCGCCCGGCGTCCGTCCGGTGAGCTTTCCTGCCCCGAGGATCGTCGTGTTGGGGGGCATGTCCACGTAATCCGCGTCCGGAGAGCTGGAAGGGGCTGCGCCGATTCGACGGGAGTAGAACAGACCCTGCGCCTCGAGAAGTTCCTGTCGCTCGATGAAGAACGGGCGCCGCTCGGGGAAGAACACGGGAAACGCGGACAGGTTCACCACCGCCGGGTCCGCCTCCACCTGCCCGAAGTCGGGATTGAACGTCGCGTCGACGGTGAGGCTCGGTCCGAGGCCGAACTTGACGTCGGCCCCGACCCTGCCATCGAAGTCCGTCTGGCTCTGATACGGGTCGTCGGGATCGACGAGCGACGAACTGGTCCGGGTGGCCGACGTGGAGACATAGGGCACGACCTCGATCGGCCGGCGCGACTTCACATCGTCGATTCCCTCGAGGTCCCCGAACCACGAGGCCCAACCGGACTCGTTCCGCGGTACTGCGATCCAGAAGATGTCCTCGTTCAGACTCGGGATGTACCGGTTGACGTTGATCCCCCATACGAGATCGCTTCCGGCGTTGAACCGCAGCTGGGAAAGTGGAATCCGGAACTCGGCCGTCCAGCCGAGGGAGTCGATCACCGCGGCTGCCGTCCAGACCGGATTGTACGAGAAATCGCGGTTGCCGTAATCGTCTTCGTCGTTGGTCGTATACCAGTCCATCCGTCCGCCGGCCGCCGTCACCGCGAACGTGTAAGATGTCCTGCGATCGAGGTACGAGTCGATCGAGACGATCAGGCGCTCAGAGTCCCCGGAGTCATCGCGACGGGCGAGAATCGCCCGGATCTGGGACGGATTCCTGCTGTACATCCGGGCCCCGACGTACAGGGTATGCTCGTCGTACGCGAACGCGACCTTCGTGCTGTCCGTGGGCAGGACTCCCTGGATAGGTTCGCGCTGCACGAAGTCGGAAATGAACGTGGCGCGCTGCCAGATATCTTCGTCCAGCCTGCCGTCGAGGTTGAAGCCGTCGTCGGGTCCGAACCGCTCGATGTGGGCGGTCTTGGTCTCGCACTCCGACCCTGAGGTATGACGGCAGGGTGGCCAGTTCGGGGCCGGAATAGAGTCGCGGAATTCCTGGGCGTAAAGTGGTGCGGAGAATGCCTGGACCGCAGCCAGACTTCCGAGCAGGAAGACGGCGTGCCGGACACGCGGCATGCGGAGTCGTGATCCAGGCGCCAGTCCCGGACGCACATGAAGGTGGAGATGTCTCAAACTATGCTCGCTGCCCGCGACCGGAGCCCGGGCTGTGACTCATGTTGATTTCAACCGGATAAGCCAGGACCCGGCGCTTCCCCCCACACAACACTCTCCCCGCTCCTCTCACAACAGGCGAGCGCCCTGAAGCGCTGCGTTTGCGCCGGCATCCCTCCGCCTAGAGCCGGTCGGTCTCGCGGACGAAGGCGACGAGGTCGGTCCGGAACTTCTCCATCGACGGTCCATGAAGATACATCATGTGACCCGCCTCGTAGAACTCCATGCGGATTCGCTCACGCGCTTCCGGAGAAATGTCCAGGTGTCCGATATCGTGTTTCGTGGCAAGCGCGGGTGTCGCGAGGTCGTAGTACCCCTGCAGCACGAGCAGGTGAAGTCCCGGGTTCATCGTGAGCGCCATGGCCAGATCGGGTCTGAGATCCGCCCACGGAGTGGCCCACCCCCGGCCCCCCGGGGCCGTGTGCTTCCAGTCCCAGTTGCTGGTTCCGCCTGACATCTGGTATTCCTCGCCCATCCCGAAGTCGAGCTCGTTGTACATGTAGTCCATGAACGCGGCTGTGAACGGGGGTCCGACGGCCGGGAAGAACGGATCGTAGTCCATCGTCTCGCCGAGCGGATTCACGGCCGGCCCGATGAACCGGGAGTCGATCCGTCCGGCGATCAGTCGATCATCCCGCTTTAGTTCCTGCAGGAACTGCGGGTGCGTGACCCGAAGATCCGCCTTCATCCAGTAGTCCACCTCTGTCCCGGTAAACGTGGCCAGCTTCGTGGCCACGGCACGCTTCTCGGACTCGGAGATCGTGTATCCTTTCAGGAGTGCGGGTGCGTACTCGTCGTATGCGAAACGCTCGACTTCGGACAGGAAGTCCTCGAGCACCGGCGCGCCGGATATCATCCCGTGAAACCAGGCAGTCGCGGCAAACGTCGGCAGGTAGAGCACGTGCGGCAGGTCGATCCGGGCTCCGTCGATCCCGGAGCCCATGTTCAGGAAGGGCGACACCAGCACGACACCGTTGAAATTCATGCCGTACCGGCTCTGAAGGTGCTGAACCAGTCCGGCGGACCGGATCCCGCCGTAGCTCTCCCCGAGGATGTACTTGGGCGACCCCCAGCGCCCGTTCTCGGTCACGTACTTCCGGATGAACGCACCGACGGATCGGATGTCCTGGTCCACCCCCCAGAAGTCTTCGCCCTTGCCCTCGCCGAGCGGCTTGCTGAACCCGGTGCCGACCGGGTCGATCATTACCAGGTCGGTCACGTCCAGGGGACTGAATTCGTTTTCGACCCGTTCCGAGGGTGGTGGCGGCGCGTAGCCCTCGTCCGTCACGACGACGCGGCGCGGCCCGAGAATGCCCATGTGCAGCCAGGTGGACGACGAGCCGGGTCCGCCGTTGAAGGCGAACATTACGGGCCGCCTCGACAGGTCGTCTACTCCATTGCGGGTGTATGCTGTATAGCCGAACCGGGCGATCGGCTCCCCGTCGTCGTTCTCCATAATCAGCCAGCCGGCCGTGGCTGTGTACTTGACGTTTTTACCGTCAATCCGCACCGAGTGCTGCGTGACAGAGGACTCAGCTTCGAACTGCTCGTCCGCCTGTTTCCCGCCGTCCTCCGCTTCCTGCTCATGCGCGGCTTCCTGGCCCGTGACAGGGGCGGAAGACGCCAGGAATGCGATGAAGCCGGCGGCAAGGAGTCGTCTGGTCTTGATCAAGGGAGCCTCTTCCAGGAGTTGTTCGACGCCGGAGGCCCGCTACCCCGGTCGGGGTGGCGGGCTCCAGGACGCCGTCTCAATCGGTTTTCGGTCAGCACCAGCGTACGCGCACCCTGTAGGTTACGGTCGTCTCTCCATGTGCCGGAACCTTCACGGTGAACTTGAAGGTGTGGGCGTCGAGCTTCTCGTGGCGATGGCTGGAAGAAAGGACCTGCCAGTCGGCCCCGATCGGCTCCATCAACTCTACCTCGACCTCTTCGTCCTTGTGATTTCGCACCTGGATCTGCCACTCGCTCTCGGTTGTGCAATCGCCGAGTACGTCGAAGTCCACCTGCCGGCGATCACCGACGACGTCGAACGCCTCGCCCATCTTGATGCGCACCCGCTCGTCGCGTGGCGTGTGGTCGATCCTGTCCTCTCCGATGAACTGCTGGGCGCCTGAGGCATCGCTTTTGTAGACGCGAACCACGCCGGCGGGAAGCGGCATGCCCAGCGCGTTATCTTCGCGGTTCTCGAAGTCGATGAACACGCCGATCTTGGAATTCGACTCGACCTGGCCGTACTGGCCGCGGAAGTAGTGAGCCGCGCCGTAGTAGATCAGCCGCTTCGTGATGTCGAACTCCGGCGCCTCGAGCAGCGTCACCTGCTTCTGCTCGTTGTTCTTCACCGTCGTGGGCCGGTCGAGCGTGTACATGTGGTACTCGAAGAACGCTTCTTCGGAGAAGTCCTGCCGCCCCGCGGCCTCTTCCATGGCCATCACGGCCTTCATCCGGGCCGCCGGCTGCGGGGACAGCCGCTGGACGTCGCCGGCCACCAGCTTGAGCTCCGCGTCCCGGTAGGTGGCGCCGGTCTGATTCGTCAGCGTTACCCAGCCCGTCAGTCCTGCCTGCCGGTCCTTCTCGTCCAGCACCATCACGTAGTCGGCCTTCCAGTTCATCCCGCCGGCGAGGTAAGAGGTCTCGATGGTCTGCCGGTCGGTCCGGCTCTCGAGCTGCCACATCAGCGTGGGTCGGGCGATCAGGTCTTCCGGAACCTCCGGAAACGCGATCCTGCCTGGGTAGTTGAATGTGATTTCGTTGCCGATCCGGAACACGGTGCCGTTGTTCACCGACAGCACTTCGGCGTCCACGACCTCGTCGCGGCCTTCCTTCTCGTTCCAACGGTACAGCTTCACATTCCGTCCGACGTACTTCTCCAGCAGCTTCTGCGGGCTCAGGAGATCGTACTGGTAGTTCTGCTCCAGGATGTCGAGTCTCGGGCCGGTGAGCGGCCTCATATGGACCGTCTCGGCCTGGATCGTCGAGGCGACGTCCCCGTACTCGAGCGCGACTCGCCCGCGGGCGAACGACAGATCCCGAATTTCCCGGACGAGGCCGAAGTTCTGATTGTAGACCGTTATCGAAACAGCCTCCCTGTCGTCTGCGCTCGACCGGTACACCGGCGCTTCCTGGTTTCCGGCCTCCTGGGCGACTACGGGCCGGGGATCGGTGTGCGGCCCGGCGAGCAGCGCTGCCGTCGTCGCGAGTCCGGCCACGATCGTCTTCCTCATGCCTGC
>JAENXO010000179.1 GCA_016649455.1 Gemmatimonadota bacterium
AGCGACAGTCCGTTCCAGCGGTACGAGGATCTCGGAGGCGGCTCCGCGCGAGGGCCCGGGGTGTCGGACATGAAGGGCGGCGATGTCGTGATCCTGCTGGCTCTGCAGGCGCTGCATGCCTCAGGGGAACTGGATGATCTCAACCTGATCGTGGCCCTGCTCGGGGATGAGGAGGAAACCGGGGATCCGTTGACGATCAGCCGCCAGGATCTCGTTGAAGCATCGCGTCGCAGCGATGCGGCGCTTGGGTTCGAGGGAGGCGTTGGCGGTCTGCAGTCGGCGACGGTGGCTCGTCGCGGGTTCACCGACTGGCGGCTCGTGGTGAAAGGAACCCGGGGACACTCCTCCGTGATCTTCAACGACAAGTACGGAGCGGGTGCCGCATTCGAGGCCGCTCGAATTCTCGGCGCGTTCTACGACCAGCTTCGTGGAGAGGAGAACCTCACGTTCGGAGCCGGAATTCTCGTGGGGGGGACGACCGTCGAGTATGACCCGGAAACGGATCGCGGCACCGCGTTCGGGAAGACGAACGTGATCCCTCAGACCTTGATTGCCGCGGGTGATCTGCGGACACTCACGCACGAACAGCTCGAGCGGGCGATGGACCGCATGCGAGCGATCGTGTCAGACAATCTGCCCCGGACCGAAGCCCAGATCTTCTTCCGCGATTCCTACCCGCCGATGGCACCGACCGCCGGGAATCTCGAACTGCTGGACAAACTCGACCAGGTGAGCCGAGACCTGGGGATGGGACCGATCGAAGCTGTCGATCCGGGGAAGCGCGGTGCCGCAGACATCTCCTTCGCCGCCCAGCATACGGCGGCACTCGGGGGGCTCGGAGTCGTGGGTCGGGGAGCGCACACACCTGACGAGACGATCGGGCTGGGCTCGATTCCGGTGATGGCGAAGCGGGCGGCGCTGCTCGTGCACCGACTCGGAACACCCTCGACTGACTGAGCCTGGCGGGACGGGCTGTTCTACGGCGAGGTATCCTCCTGGAGCTGAAATACCAGAACTCGCTGAACGTCGAGCTCGTCACTGTCCAGCACCGCCGCACGTCCATCGCCGTAGAACACCATCGGGAAGACGTCAGGCTGACGGATTTCTCCCAACAGCGTTCCGTCGCGCCCGTACACGTCGATCCGATCCGTCTCGCCGGGCAGGGGGCCGGATACGCCTGCCCACAGCCTGTCCTGGCCGTCCACGGCCAGGCCGGTGATGCGCGGAATCCTGTCGTCGAACGTCATCTTTTCGATGCGTTCGTCGATCGACTGGCGAACGAACGGGGACGTCGATTCCTCCGCCTGTTCCCGCGCCTCGTCACGAGCGCGTTGACGGTCTTCCTCGGTGGTCAGACGGGCCGGCGGATCACGCCGGACGCGCAGTCGCTCCGACCCGTCGGCATTGAGAAACGACAGCTCGTACTCAGCCCCCTCTGCGATCACGAAGCTCCCGTCCGAGAACCTTTCCCAGTGAAACCCGGGGCTGAAGGTCCGCTGGGTCAGCATGACCGCGATCTGGTTTCCGGATGTGAGCTCGACCCGGTCGAACTTCGGCGGAGGGGAGGTCCAGGTCGTGTCGGCGATCTCGCCGTCTCGCCGCAGGTGGATCAGCCTCCGCGGCGGGTACTCGACCTCCTCCCCCGGGCTGAACGAGAAGATCATCGCGACGCCAAAGACTCCGTCGGATCCAACGGCGAGCTCGCCGCCGAGTCCGGCCGACTCGTCGGTAAGGGAGATCTCCGCGGGAGTGTCTTCCGGATCGAATGGAAACAACGTTACGCGGCGATTCCCCCGATCGACCACCCACAGGCTGTCGCCGGGGCCAACGGCAAGACCTGAAGGTGCCGCGAATTCCCCCGGACCGCCTCCCTCACGCCCCCACAGGCCGATCGGTCGGCCGGCAGGATCGTAGCCGAGGACTCGCATCCCGGCTCCATCGAGAACGAACAGCCGGCCCTCGGCATCGCCGTCGACGCCTCCCGGCGAAACCTGGTCGAACTGATAATCGTTGCCTTCCTGCTCGAATCCGCCGATCACCGTTACCGTGTCGAGAATCCACGCCAACTCTCCGGCCGGAGCCTCGGGCCAGGTGAGACGGGGAATCCCATCGACGGTGTCGGCGACTGCGGCCGGCGCGGCCGGGCGTTCCGCCTCACCGCCGCAGCCGCCCAGCACGAGCGTCGCCACCGCAGCGCCGACGATTGGGAGAGTCCGACGGAGCTCGAGGCTGCTGAACGGGCGCACGGGAATGTCCTTTAGAAGGGAATCCAGTAGTTCATCTTGATCGCGAGCGCGTTGTGTCCCGGGGCTCCAAATCCACCGAACAGGTCTCCGAACCGGACCTCCGATCCGGGGTCCCGACCTTCGGACAGATTCTGCTGCCACACGACGAATAAGGTACTACCGGGCCGCAATTCCCACCGGAGCACGAGATTCGAGCGGAACGAGACCCCGTTGAAATCGGCGTCGAGAAGCTCAAACGTCTGCCCTCCGTCAGTTACGACGTACGAGCGAGATCCCGTCTCCGGTTCGTACACTTCCTCGATCGTCGTCCCGTCAGTGCCATATTCGCGCAGATCGAAGCTCTGCGCCTCGGGGAGTTCTCCGAATCGGGAGAACGTACCGCTGGCAGCGAACGGCTCCGCCCACAGCTCGAGGCTCATGTCCGGAGTGAAGCTGTAGTTCACCCGTATTTCTGCGGAAATCTCGCTCTGCCGAACCGTCGCGAACATGTACCGGGATCCATACGTTCTATCTGAATCGCGTTCGATCGTGCCGTAGTACTGGCGCTGGTTCGTATAGCGTGACACTCCGGGCGCGACCGCCAACCGGAGCCTGTCGTTCGGCTGGAATCGCAGTTCGATCCCGACGGCCCAGTCGTCCCCGTAGTACTGGTTTCCCCAGAATCCTTCGAGGTTCCAGGAAGTGCGCGATGAGAAGTTGTTGGCCACGTAACCACTGGCAGAGCCGAAACCGCCACGGCCCATCAGGGGGCCGCCACGCGTCAGGCCATCCGACTGGACGGCGGGGAAGTAGTTCATGTTGAGACCGGCCTGCCAGTAGTTGTTGAACGTGCCGCGGATATTGGTTCCGATGCGCGTGTCCTTACGCGTCCCGCCGAAATTCCATCCCATGCCGCCGTTCCCGCCGATCGACCAGTTGCGGAAGGTCGCCCCGGGCTCCGTCTGGCGGTATGTGACGTTCGCCCACGACTGGATGTCGTCCGCCCGTCGCACGAGTCCCACGTCGTTGAGCTCCCACTCCGGAGAATCCGCCCACACGCCGCCCGACCACAGCAATGACCCCTCGCGCTTGGCGACCTGGATGGATCCCGATCCTCCGGTCATCGATGTACGGGTTCCGTCGTAGGAGACGTGGTCCTGGTCCGGTCTCTGGAACAGGTGGGCATTCGACGTCTGGATCCGCGTGATCGCTTCGGGAGAGCCCTCGATATGGCTGAGGCCCATATGTCCGTTGATTTCGTAGGCTCCTCCACCGACTCGGACCAGAAAGTCTCCGCCGCCGCTGAATGCCCGGCTGTTCAGAACAAGGCGCGTCGGATCGGCGATTCCCTCGAAATTCCTCCCGACCGCGGTCGCCGTGAGCCCGAACGTGGATGCTGAGGGTCCGACTTCCTGCTGCACTCGAAGCACGCCGAAGCCGGTCATCGGCTCGACCGAGGTCTCGCCGTATCTGTCGTCCGCCACGTTGTAGGTCGACGCGTGCTCACGCGAAGTCAGCGCGCCGAGGGCCGCGACCGACAGTCCGGAGCTGAGCCGGCCCGAGAGCTTCCCGGCGCCGAGGATCGTCGAGACGCGCGGGCTGTCGGAGTAGTCCGCGTCGGGATAAGCGTGCGGCGGTGCTCCGATTCGCCTCGAGTAATAGTAATTCGGGCCCTGTCGGCCATTCCCGGACAGGATCTGGCTGCCTTCGGTGAAGAACGGCCGGCGCTCATCGAACACCGTCTCGAAGCCACTCAGGTTGACTACCGCCGGGTCTCCATCGACCTGTCCGAAGTCCGGATTGATCGTTGCATCGAGTGTGAGATTCGACCCGATGCCCATCTTGAGATCCGCGCCGACACGTGCACGCATATCGCTTCGGGTCGCGAAGGGATCGCTGTCGGAGACCAGTTCGGGGCTCGTGATCACCGCCTCGGTCGCCACGTACGGGGATACCTCCCTGCGCTGGCCGCTCGTGACGCCGTTCAGCCCGTGAAGTTCTCCGAACCGCGACGACCAGCCGGTTTCTTCGCGCGGCACTGCCACCCAGTAAATGTCCTCGTTCTTGTCCGGTATCCAGCGATTTACGTTGATGCCCCATACCTGCTCATCGCGGTCGTTGAATCGAAGCTGGGAAAAGGGGATGCGCATCTCGGCCGTCCAGCCGAGCGAGTCGATCCTGGTTTCCGCCTGCCAGACGGGGTTGAACGTGTCGTCGCGCTGATGCTCGCTGTCTTCCGGGTGGTACCAGTCGAGTCGCACTCCGGCAGCGGTTACCGCGAAGGTGTATGCGGTTCGAAGATCGCGGTACGTATCGAGCGACACGATGAGCTTGTCGGACCTGCTGCTTCCGTCGTCCCGGCGGGACAGCGCGGCGAGGATCGTGGATGGATCCCTCGCGTGCATCCGGGCCCCGACGTAGAGATTCCCCTCGTCGAACACGAACGCGATCTCTGTGCGCTCAGTCGGCTCGGCGCCTTCGACCGGCTCCTTCTGCCGGAAATCTGAGAACCACTGCGCCGTGCGCCAGGCCTCGTCGTCGAGGACCCCGTCGACCCTGAGATCGGCATCCTCCACGGGGACAGCGAATACCAGTTTCGGCGGAGAAACGGCGTCAGGATCCACCGGACCTCCGTCGGCGCCGACGAGTCCCCCGCCGTCTGAAGCGGTCTGTTCCTGAGCCGCCAGCTGATCAGGGAATACGATCGGTGAGCAGAGAAACGCCGCGATTGCGAAGGCGTGGACCACGCGTGTGAATCGTGCTCTCCCCATCCGCCCCATCGTCCCCACCCCCCGTTCTCCCCGCCGAACAGACCCACCCGTGCATTCAGGATTCACTGTATAGGACACCCGCCGGGCAGAAAGCGTTGACAGCAGCCGTCAAGTGGCCTCGTCATCCTCCGGTTCGGTCTGTTCCAGCGCGATCTGGCGGGGCTCCCACTGGCGGATCATCGACAGGAACGCGTCGACGTACTCCGGGTCGAGCTCAGTTCCGGCCTTGGTCCGCATGTACTCCACGGTCCGGTCGTGGGGCCAGGGAGGGCGGAACGGACGTCGCGTGCGGAGTGCGTCGTAGATGTCGCACACCTGGATCAGTCGGCTGACCTGGTGCGGTTGCCGTGGGTACGTCATTGCCGGGTATCCCTCGCCCTGCCAGGTCAGGTGGTGCTCGTAGGCCACGATCGAAGCGAGTTCCATTCGCCCACTGGATGTCAGGAGAATTCGCGCTCCCTCGGTAGTGTGGGTCTGGATCAGCGTCCACTCGTCGGGCGTCAGTTTGCCCGGCTTGTTCAGGACTTCGAGCGGGATGCGGGTCTTGCCGACGTCGTGCAGCAGAGCCGCCTCGCCGATTGCTCGTACGTCCACCGACGAGAAGTTGAGGAATTCCGCCAGGCCCATCGACAGCATGGAGACGTTGATCGAATGCGTCGTCGTGTACTGGTCGACCTTCTTCAGGTGAACCAGCGGAACCACTACGTCGCGCTCGGAGTGCATGGCGAGGGACAGGAGCTTCACGACGGCGACGGCCTCACTCACGGGAACTTCGCCGGTGCGGATGACCTCTCCGTGAAGCCAGCCGATCGTGTCCGCCTCCTCCCGCAGGCTCATTTTCATCGTCGCGGTGGGAATCTCGTCGGCCTCATCGTCCGACATACCCTCTAC
>JAENXO010000314.1 GCA_016649455.1 Gemmatimonadota bacterium
GTCGCCGTGCTCCCGTTCGCCAATCTGAGTGACAGCGCAGAGAACGAATACCTCAGCGACGGGCTGAGCGAGGAGATCATCAACGCCCTCGCCCGGCTCGAGGGGCTGAACGTGGTGTCGCGCACCTCGGTGTTCGCCTGGAAGGGCAGGCCCGGCGACGTGCGTGACATCGGGCGGACGCTGGGTGCGCGATCGGTCCTCGAGGGCAGCGTTCAGCGGTCCGGCGATCAACTGCGCGTCACGACCCGCCTGGTGGATGTGGAGAGCGGATTTCAGCTGTGGTCTGGCAAGTACGACCGATCGATGGAGGACATCTTCGCGATCGAAGATGAGATTGCGGGAAGCGTGGCGCGAGCGCTGCGGGTCCTGTTCGAGGACGATGGCCTGCAGCCTCAGCTCCGGGCCCAGCCGGCGAATATCCGGGCTTACGAGTATGTCCTCAGGGGCCGCCAGTTCTTGAGGCAGAACCGGAAGGCGAGCCTCGAGTTCGCGCGGCAGATGTTCCACAAGGCGATCGAAATCGATCCGGAATACGCAGAGGCCTGGGTAGGGGCCGCCTATGCCGGTGCAATGTTGCGCATGTACTACGCGACGCTCGAGAAGGAACTGAAGGAGGCCGATGCCGAGAGCCGCCGTGCACTCGAGATCGACCCGGAACTGGCAGACGCCCACGCTGCGCGTGGCCTGGTACATTTCGTATCGAAGGAGATGGATGCAGCGGAAGAAAGCATGCGACGGGCGATGCAGCTGGATCCCTTCCAGTTCGAGGCCCGATACTTCCTGGGCCGGCTCCGATTCCAGCAGGGACGACACCTGGAGGCGGCGAACCTGTTCGACGAGGCCGCGACGGCTCGCGAAGACTACCAGGCCGCGTTCTTCGGTGCGCAGGCCCGCGAGGCGCTCGGCTCGGCGGCGGATGCGACAGCGCATTATCGCACGGCGCTCGAGATCGCCGAACGGCACATGGACCTGAATCCCGATGATCCGCGCGCCGCGACGATGAGGGCCGTATCACTGTGCAGGCTTGGCGAGCCGGAGCAGGGAAAGGTCTGGGCCGAGAAGGCACTGGAGATCGACCCGACCGATGCGGGGGTGCGGTACAACGTGGCCTGCCTGTTCGCCCTGGAGGGCGAGCCCGAACGGGCGATCGACTGCCTCGAGGAAGCGATCGCGGCCGGATTCGGCAATCGTGACTGGATCAGCCAGGACCCGGACCTCGCTTCCCTGAAAGATAATCCGCGGTTCGACGAGCTCGTTTCAGGGGTCGGAGGAGTCGGCAGCTAGTCCGGGTCAGATCGGTGTGGGGCCGAAGTCCGTCGGAGAATCCCCCAGGATGTAAAGACCGAGTGCGATCAACACGAGCGGGAGTAGATTGGGACCGGCCTTCTCGATGAACCGACGCGGTCCCGGCTGGCTCATGATCCACCCCGCGACCCAAGTCCAGGCGATCGCCCCGAGCAGGATCCCTCCCACGACGGCCGGAACGAGCCAGATCCTGGTATCCGCAAACAGCGCAGCGTAGGTAGCAAGGCTGTCCCCGCTGGCAGCGAGCGTCACGGCGACGACCGCGGCGCGTCCTCTCCGCAGGCGCATCGTGCGCGCCATGCTCTGCTCGAGCCTCTCCTGTTCGCTGACTCTCCCCGGCAGAACGAGCCGGGCGGCATAGAACAGCCCCAGGCCGAGCGGAACGAGACCGAGTAACACGATCCCGCGACCCTCGAGCGGCCCGAATCGCGCCACCACGGACAGCAAGGCAGCGAGACCGACCACGCCGAGGACCGTGCTGATATATGCGGGAGCGACGACACGCTTCGGGTACGACGGATTCCCGAGAAAGCCGATCAGCAGCACGAGGTTGTCGAGCGACGTGGCCACGAAGGCGACCAGTCCGAGTGCGGTGGCGATCAGGTAGCTTCCCATGGCGCAGATTGTAGGTGGACCGGTCGGGTGCGTCGAGGCTTGAGGACAGAGGTCCTGTCCCCCGGCGGCAGGGCCGGCCTCGACTGTCGAGCCGTAGCGGCGACTGATATATTAGATATCAGGAGCCCGGGTGGTCTGGTTTCCGGTGCTCGGTGAATGACCGGCACTTCATGGAGCGTCGGATGTCCGAACCCAGCGTACTTCAGCTCAAGTCCCTGCGAGAGCAGGTATATGAGCACCTGCGTGCCTCGATCGAGGCAGGCGACCTGGTACCCGGGACTTTCATCGACCAGAATCGGATCAGCGCCGAGCTCGGGATCAGCCGCATGCCGCTGCGGGACGCGATGATCCAGCTCGACCTCGAGGGCTTCGTTGAGGTACTGCCGCGACGCGGCGTTCGCGTTCGCCGGCTCACGCTAGACGATGTGCGCCACCTCTACGAGATCATCGGCGCCCTCGAGGGAGCGGCACTGCTCTCCAATCCCGACGGGATCGATCCCGGGGACCTGATCCGGATGGACTCGCTGAATCGGGAGATGTCCTCCGCTCTCGAGTCCGGCGACTTCGATACCTACTACTCCCGCAACGTCGATTTTCACCGGGTGTTTCTGTCGTGGTCCGACAACCACGAGCTCAGGCGAAGCGTCAGAGTCTGCCGGCAGCGGCTGTACGACTTTCCGCGCGAGCGCGCGTTCGTGCCCGAGTGGGAGCACCGGTCGATCCGGGAACACGGGGACTTCCTCGACCTCCTGCTGGACGGGGAGGCGCGGGCAGCGGCCGACTTCCTGCGCGATGTGCACTGGTCGTTCGAGGTGCAGAAGCCCTATCTGATCCGCTACCACCATCTCGAGAACGGGCTCGAGGAGGAAGCGTGATCAGCGGCCGGGTGTTCAACGTGCAGCGGTTTTCCACCCACGACGGGCCGGGCATCCGCACGACAGTCTTCCTCAAGGGATGCCCGCTGGCCTGCCGGTGGTGCCACAACCCTGAGGGCATGCGCTCGGTCCCCGAGCTCCTGACTCACCCTGCCCGCTGCATCGAGTGCAACGCCTGCGTCAGCGCGTGTCCGCACCGCTTCGCTGTGCCGGCCACGGTCGGCAATGGGATCACGCCGGGCCTGGCGTCGTGCGAAGCCTGCGGGGACTGCGTGGAAGTCTGTCCCACCGGGGCCCGCGAGATCTCCGGTCGAGATCTTGGAGTGAACGAACTGCTCGACACCGTGTCGCGGGATCGCGTGTTCTACGAGGAGTCGGGAGGCGGCGTGACGTTCTCCGGCGGGGAGCCGCTGCAGCAGGCGGAATTCGTGCTGGCGGCGCTGGATGCCTGCCGGGACGCTGGACTGCACACTGCGGTCGATACCTGCGGACTGGTGGAGACCCGGGACCTGCTTGCCGCGGCTGATCGGGCGGACCTGATCCTGTTCGATCTCAAGACTTCGGACTCGGAACGACACCGCTCGGCGACCGGCGTCTCGAACGACAGGATCCTGGCGAATCTCAAGCTCCTGGCCGACGGTCCGACGCCGATCTGGTTGCGCATCCCCCTGGTACCGGGTGTGAACGATGACGAGGAAGAGCTGGCCGGCATGGCCCACCTGGCGTCCACGCTCGGTGCTGTCCGGCAAGTGAGCATCCTGCCGTATCACAAGCTCGGGCGGGACAAGCGTGAACGCCTGGGATTACCGCTGCTGGAGCCGGATCCGGGAGCGCCCGGGCCGGATCGGATCCGCTCGGCGGCGGCACATTTCGAACGGGCCGGAATCGAAACTCTGATCGGCGGCTGAGCCGCCGGGAGCTGCAGGGAATGACTGATCGGACCAGACGACTGAGGGAAGAGAGCCTGTCGGCGGAGCCCTCGCTCTCCAGTGAGCGCGCCACGCTGCTGACGGAGTTCTACCGCGAGAACGAGGGTCTCCACCCGGTCCCGATACTGCGCGCCCTCGCCTTTCAGCACCTGTGCGAGCACAAGA
>JAENXO010000555.1 GCA_016649455.1 Gemmatimonadota bacterium
TAAGACCGGGATCAACATCTTCACACGCCTGATGGGCCTGCTCCTGGCGGCGGTGGCGGTGGAGTACATCGCGGTGGGCCTGCTGGAACTCTTCCCCGCCCTCTCGAACTGACCGGGACCACCCGGGCGGGCGTCTCCCCACCCGTTCAGTCGGCCGGCGCCCGCTCTCCGGATTCCGTGCCCCCATCCGACCGTCTCCTCGCCAGCACCCGCCGGACCGCGACGGCCGCCTCGAACAGCAGCCAGAGTTCGAGGGCGAAGATCGCTCCTCCGACGACCAGCAGCATGGTCTCACTGTCGCGCACGAATCGGAGCAGGTTCAGGACCATGGCCCAGGTCGTCATGAACAGCAGAAAGCCCATCGGGATGACCGTGATCCAGATCGGACGCCGCAGGCGCAACAGGAACAGCGTCAGAATGAGCAGGCTCAACCCGGCCAGCAGCTGGTTCGTCGTCCCGAACAATGGCCACAGGCGCATGCCGCCGGCGCCCCGGTCGAGGCCCAGCGCCAGCAGCGCGCAGCTGGTGACCGCGATGAAAGTGGCTAGCCAGCGGTTCTGGATCGACTTGATTCCGTACTCGACCCCGAGTTCCGCGATGATGTAACGCTGCAGGCGAACGCTCGTGTCGAGCGTCGTCGCGGCGAAGCTGATCACCACCACGGCCGCGAAGATCGTCGCCACCGCATGCGGGATCCCGATCCCCTCCGCCAGCACTCCGACCCCGTTCACAAACGCTGACGTCGCGCCGGTCGACGCACTCGCCCATGTCGCGTAGTGCGCGTGCCACCCTTCCGCGCCCGCGTACAACGCGAACCCGGCCGTCGTGGCGAGGATCGAGGTCAGCGCCAGGGCGCCCTCTCCCAGGGCACCCCCGTACCCGACGTACCTGGCGTCCGGCTCCCGGTCCAGCTGTTTGGACGAGGTCCCCGACGCTACGAGTCCGTGGAATCCGCTGATCGCGCCACACGCGACGGTGATGAACAGGAGCGGAAACCACGACGGGGCGTCGGACGGCAGGGTCAGGTTCACGGCCGGAGCCACCATGGGCGGGTTCGTGACCAGCACGCCGAGCGAGATGATTCCCAGGGCGACGAACAGCTGGTGACCGTTGACGTAATCGCGCGGCTGCAGGAGTAGCCAGACCGGCAGTACGCTCGCCACGAACGTGTAGGCGAACAGGATCATGATCCAGCCGATTCGCCGGCCGTCGTTCGCGGCCGCCTCGACCGCAGCCGTCGGATCCGCGCCCGCCACTGCCAGCTGAGTCGCCGTGGGATCGAGCCCGAGCAGGTCCGGGAGCGTGAACGGCACGTACTGCCCGAGCCAGATCAGCCCGTACAGCACGAGCAGCGCGCCGATCGATGGAGCGAGAATGCCCGCCCCGGTCCGGTAGATCAGGAGACCGACCACGAGCGCCACGACCAGGGACCCCCACACAGGAAGCACGGCCCCGGGGCTGACCAGGAACAGGTTCGCGATGATCACCGCGAAAACCGCATTGACCATCAGGAGGAGGAAGAAGATCAGCAGCAGGAAGAGTACGCGCGCCCGTGCGCCGACGATGTCTTCGGTCAGTGTCCCGATGCTGTTCCCGCGATGGCGTACCGAGATCCACAGGGTGCCGAAATCGTGCACGGCGCCGGCGAAGATCGTACCCAGCACGACCCACAGGAACGCCGGGAGCCAGCCCCAGATCACAGCAATCGCCGGTCCGACGATCGGGGCGGCCCCCGCCACTGAAGTGAAGTGGTGCCCGAACAGCACGTGTTTGTTGGTCGGGACGAAGTCGACTCCGTCCTCGTAGACATGGGCCGGAGTCCGGAAGGAGGGATCGAGCTGGTAGATCCGGCGCGCGATGTACCGGGAATACACCAGGTAGCCGGTAAGCAGGGCCGAGAGTCCAACAACGAGCAGGGCGATCGCACTCAACGGCCATTCCTCCGGATCAGGGAACGGACTCCACGGTCATCAACCGGCCCA
>JAENXO010000329.1 GCA_016649455.1 Gemmatimonadota bacterium
GATCTCCTGCACCCGCTGCTCGAACGGGCTGAGACCGTGCGGGAATCCCGCCGCGACCGCGGCTACGGGAATGCCCGAACCTTCCAGCGCCCGGAGCGCCACGTCCACGAACCGGTGGTATACGCACACGCTCGCGGTGCGTATCGGGAGCTCGTCGGCACCGAGTGCCTCCAGGATGTCAGGCCGCACCGGAACGCGGGCCTTGGCACACAGGCGACGGACCCGTCCCGGAGTGTCGTCACCCGCGAGTGTCGTGAGATCGATACAGGTGATCGCCCTGAGATACCAGGCCGCCTGCCAGGTCTTCTTCACAGAGCGGCGGGCGCTGATCTGGCCGCCACGTCTCTCGACGGCGCTGCGATTTACCCTGACATCGGCGACCCAGTCCGTGTCCAGCGGGGTGCCCGGGTTTCTCCCGCGCAGCGGAATCACATCTCCGGTGCGAGCGGCTTCCGCTGCCTGAGGCATCACGTTCTCCAGTCGTTTGCCGCGGGCGGAACGCCGCCTCAGTTCAACCGAACAGGTCCGTCTGAGAACGGAGCGGCGCGATGCACGCGGGATCGTCGTATCCTACATGGTTAACGTGTGTGGAGACCGGGTGGAAGGTCATCGACTCCGACGGATACGGAACGAGCAACGACTCGAGTTCCCAGTGTGGGGTGTCGGGATCGATCCACGCTTCGTAGTCGTGGGGGTCGAGAATCACGGGCATCCGGTCATGCAGCGGACGGAGGCCCTCGTTCGCTTCGGTAGTCAGGAGCGTGCAACTTTCCAGTGTTTCGTCTTCGCCCACCCACCGATCCCACAGTCCGGCGAAGGCGAAGGGAGCCCCCGTATCGAGTCGGATCCAGAATGGCTGCTTGCGAGCCCCGACCGGCTGCCACTCGTAGAACCCGTCCGCGACCACCAGGCAGCGACGGAATTTGAACGAATCACGAAACGAGGGTTTCTCAGCCACGGTCTCCGACCTGGCGTTGATCAGGGTCCGCCCCTTGAGATCAGGATCTCTGGCCCAGTGCGGAATAAGCCCCCACCTGAGCAGCGCGAGCTCGTGCCCCGAGCCGGTTCCGGCCCCCGATTCGTCGGGCTCCGCGGTCTCCGTCTGGGGACGCGCGGTGGACCGGACCGCCACCACGGGCTGCGTAGGGGCGATGTTGTAGCGCGGCCCCAACTCGGGTACCGAATCGAGCTCGAACAGGGCGGCCCACACGGCCGCGGGAGTCGTCAACGTGAATCGTCCGCACATGATTCGTATGTTCGTACGTGTGAATCCGAGTCGGCAACAGATCCGACCGCCCGACTTGCTACGGAGATATACCATGAACTGGCGCTCAGGATTCCTTCTCGCCGTCTGCCTGGTACCGCTCATGGCGGCATGCAGTACGGAGGAGGACGAACGACTCGACGATCTGGCCGCCGCGCGCTCGCAGTGGATCGCGGACGCACCCGCCGCCTACGACTTCACCTATTTCCGTTCCTGCTTCTGTCCGGACGTATTCCCTGCGAGGGTCTACGTGGACGCCGGAGTCGTGACGCTGGTCGTGGACCTGCAGTCCTCGGACCCCCTGCCCGCGGACCGGAATGGCGATTTTCCCACGGTCGATCAGCTGTTCAACGAGCTAGAGGAGTTGATTCGCCTCGAGCCGTTCCAACTGGAGGTGCGTTACGATCCGGAGCTCGGCTATCCATCGTACGTCGGCGTCGATATCGAGGAGCGCGTGGTGGACGAGGAGTTCAGCTACACCGTCGATGACCTGGTCGCCTCCATCCAGCCGGAGGCCCTGCGATGAAGCGCGTATGGATCACGGGGCGCGGGGAGCCGGACGTCCTGCAGCCGCGCGAGGAGCCCGATCCGCTGCCCGCGGCCGGTGAGCTTCGGGTCAGGGTCGAGTACGCCGGGGTCAATTTCGCGGAAGTGATGGCCAGGCTCGGGCTCTACCCGGACGCGCCGTCGCTGCCCTTCGTGCCGGGGTACGAAGTCTCGGGGTCGGTGGATGTCACGGGAGACGGCGTCGATCCGGCGTGGAAGGGCCAGCGAGTGACGGCCGTGACCCGATTCGGGGGCTACTCGGATCTCGTCTGTCTGCCGCCGGATCTCGTGGTTCGGACTCCAGACTCTGTCCCGGATGACGTGGCCGCCAGCCTACCGGTGAACTATCTGACTGCGCACCAGATGCTGCACAGGGTGTGTTGCGTGCGCGCCGGCGAAACAGTCCTGGTTCACGGGGCCGCGGGGGGAGTCGGGATAGCCGCCGTACAGCTTTGCCGCATTGTCGGAGCGAGAGTGATCGGCACTGCGTCCCCCTCGAAACACGATTTCCTACGCTCGCTGGACGTGGAGCCGATCGCCTCGAGGACGACGGACTGGCCGGACAGGGTTCGGGAGCTGACGGCAGGCCGGGGCGTGGACATAGTACTCGACCCGATCGGGGGCACTTCGTTTCGCCGGAGTTACGACCTGCTGGCCTCCGGCGGTCGACTATGCTGCTTCGGAGCTTCGTCGCTGGCTCCGGGGACGAAACGAAATCTCCCGGCCGCGATCCGCGGCATGATCCGCATGCCCCGATTCGGGGCGATCGCCCTGATGGACGACAACCGATCGGTGGCGGGCGTGAACCTCGGGCACCTGTGGAACGAGACGGAGATGCTTCGACCCCAGTTCGAGGCGATCGTGTCTCATGCGGCGGCCGGGCTGGTCAAGCCCGTGATCGACCGGGTATACGATCTGGAGCAGGCGGCCGCGGCACATGCGCGGCTCCAGTCGCGGCAAAGCGTGGGGAAGATCCTCCTTCGCCCGGGCGGCGAGAACCGGGAACACCTTCCCCTGTAACGGGTTGTTTAGGATATTGGAGGGTGTGACGTATTCCTCGCGGTGCCAGGAGGCTGAGTCGGGATGAGGGACGAGAGGCGGTTCGACAGGGGTTGGCGAGGCGCAATGACCATCGGCATCGTGGTGTCGGTGCTCGTGCACGCCGCATTGCTCGCCATGGTCAGCTTTACCGTCGAGCCGATGTCCGGCGGAGCGACCAGCAGGGCGCTCCAGGTCATTCCGCTTCCCGAAGATCGGCCGCCCGAGGTCGATAAGCCGATGCAGGTCATCCAGCTCGCCGATGCATCGGCGGGTGGCTCTCCGCCGGCTGCGGGTCCTTCGCCGGCGAAGCGACTGACGCTGCCGGAGATCGCGCCGATTCCGGCCGCGGTCGCGACCGGCGCGCCACGGCCCGTCATGTTCCTCGAGATCCTCGAGGAAGAGGAAGAGGAAGAGAACGCCGCGGCGGCATACGCGCGGGTGTCGGACTTCCTCGTCAATCCATCCGCCGAGCCGGGTCCCTTCCGGCCGATCGACGATCGGCCCGTGGACGTGCTCGCTCGCATCGGCGCCGGCCGTGGCACCGGAATGGGCGTCGGAGTGGGAGGCGGGCACTGCCCGCCGAGAGGCGGACTTCCGAGCGTCAGCCGGAGTCAGACTGTCGGGAGTCGCGTACCGTCAGGTCTGCGGGCCGCCGGCGGCTGAACCGTCTGTCGCCTCGGATCGTGATTCCGGTCCGATCGGCGTCGATCCATCCACTGCTGCACTGAGCCGCGTCGTCAGATCCATCACTCCCGCCCACACGTCTTCCTGCAGAGGATTGATGCGTTCGGCCCCGGAAACGGTTTCTTCGTAGGCCGCCACCCAGACGCGTGCCCCGGCCGGATCCGGTGATCC
>JAENXO010000015.1 GCA_016649455.1 Gemmatimonadota bacterium
CCAGCCGATCGCCCTGTGCAGCGGCATTACGAGGTACAGGAGACTCGTCGGATAGAATACCGGTCCCGGCAGGACGGCCAGGTACGGGAGCCCGCCGTACACGAACGGATTCCACAGCGGGAATCCTCTTCCGCTCCGAATCTCCTCGACCCCGAACAGCCGGAGCTGGTATGCCTGATCGAGCATGTCCGTGCCATACAGCATTGTGCCGGGGCCGAACACGAAGTCTCGATAGAACAGGACTGAGAGCAGCACGCAGACCCCGGAGAACAGTGTCCACGCGGGTGGCCTGAACCTCTCGACACTCATGCCAGTCCCCTTCCGGCGTCACCGCCACCTGGCACATCAACGACGCGCCGCTCCGGTTTCTGCAGCAGGAAAAACCACTGGGGAGAGGCCATACGCAGCAGTCGCGACCGGGTCCCGGCAGGCAGTGCTCCTGCCCGCGCCCACAGCCCGGTCCACGGCTCGCCCCAGGTGCGCCCCAGCAGATCGTCTATCGCCTGTTCCGTGATGTCCTGAACCGTGAAGCCGGCCTGTCTCATCAAACGACGTAGCGGGCCGTAGGTGAGGAAGCGGATCCCCTCGTAGGCGTGGCCACGGCCGGACAGCCGAAGATATGCGGAGGCAGCCGGACGGGGTAACCAGCTGAGAAACGGCAGCCGATAGTGTGGTTCCATCACCGCCAGCCGACTCCCTGCCGTAACGTATGCCCCGCCTCCGGGCGCGAGGACTCGAAATGCTTCCCGGAACAGCGCGGCCGGGTCCGACACGTGCTCGTACAGGTGATTCATCAGCACGAAATCCAGGGCATCGTCCGGTACGGGCAGTTGCTCGACATCCGCCGCGACCATCCGGTCACGAACCTCCACGAACGATGTATCGATCTCGAATCCATACAGGGGCTTACCCGTTTTTACTTCAAGTACTGATCGAATGATACCAGTGCCAGCTCCGAGGTCCGCCGCGTGGCCGGCACGTCGCAGGTGTGAACCGCACAGGTGCCAGATCACCTCCGCCTTGGCCCTTCGATTCCTCCGGTATTCGTCCGACGTGACCAGGGCGCCGTACCGGTCAGCCGTCGCATGTTCACGCGCCACGACGACTCTCCATGGCAGATACATATACCCTGTTGGTGTTCTCGAGCACCCGGTCCCAGCCGAAACGGTCACTCGCCACTTGCCTTCCCCGGCACGCCATCTGCCTCGCCTGCTCCCGATTCCCGGCCAGGGTCTCGATCGCGGCGCCCAATGCTGCCGGATCTCCCGGCGGCACCAGCAATCCTGTTCGCTCATGCTCTATGATATCGGGAATCCCTCCGATATCGCTGGCAATGACCGGACGCTCGAACCGAAGCGCCTCGAGCAGCACGACTCCGAGCCCTTCCGTGTCACCCTTCGCGTCTACTACCGCGGGGAGGATGAATACATCGTGATTCGCGTAGCTCTGAACCAGTTCCTCCCGGGTCACGGTCCCCCTGAGGTGGACTCGGTCCGCCACGCCGTGCATGCGTGCAGTCCGCTCGATCGCCTCGGCCCTCTCGCCCGCACCGATGACGGTGAGCTCCGCGTCCGGCAGCGATGCCACCCCGGCCAGCGCTCGGACCAGAACCTCGACCCCCTTCCGCTCCACCAGCCGTCCGACGAACAGGAGCTTCAAGGGTCCATCCCCGGACAGGGCCGGGCGTACAGGTGGTATGTCGTCGTCGTCCAGGGACGTACCGTACGGGACGATGCTCACGGGCTTCTCGGTCAGCTGCCGGACGGCGACTGCCGTGGAGTTCGAGATCGCGGTCACGGCGTCCGCGGTTCGGGTGGTCCAGCGAAGGAACGGCAGGAGGGGCCTCAGATTCTGTGTCACCCAGTTCAACTCGGCGCTGTAGTAGCTGCACACGACGGCGGTGCGGTCCCCCGATCCTCGCCTCACGGCCGCTCCGAACAGGGCATGTGGCATCGGCCAGTGAACGTGCACGACGTCGGGCTGAGCATGCCCCGCGTCGTGTGCAGCGCGTATGCCGCCGGCAAGGTAGAGAGGAATGAGGCCGAGCATCGATGGGTGGTGTCGGACTCGGTCCGGGACCGACTCGTCGTGGGTCAGCGTCTCCAGCGACGCCGGCGCATAGCGGAATCGCTCGACCGGAATCTCCGGGAACGGCTCGACTTCCGGTCCGCCTCGGTAGGCCGGAGCGAACACCCTGGCGTCGATGCCGGACTCCCTCTGGCGCCGCACGAGCTCAACGAACCACGGCGTGATCGGATCGGTCCGAGAGCGCGGAAACGCCGTGACGACGTGGAGTACCTGCAAGCCGGGGCGGGAGTTCGAGGTTCGATTCCGTCGCGGCAGGTCAGGTCCGTCGATCGTGCCGCAGATCTCTCCGCAACTCATCGACTTCGGCCCTGAGTCCAGCCACGAGTTCCCCGATCAGCCCGGCGACGAACAGCAGGCCGCCCAGCAGGACGAGGAGGATGACCAGGTTGAGGAGTGGACGGAACCCGGCGCCCTGCACGACTCGGAACCACACGGCGACGAGACCCACTACCCCGCCGAGACCCAGAAGCCCGAGTCCGGTGACTCCGAAAAACATGAGGGGTTTGCGACTGAATGCGAGCTGAAACCAGACCGCCACGAGATCGAGCATCCCCACGACGATCCGTCCGTGTCCGCCATACTTCGACTCGCCGTGCCGTCTCGGAAGCAGCTCGATGTCGATTTCCCCGATCTTCCATCCCTTCCAATGCGCCAGCACCACGAGGTACCGGTGCCAGTCCTCCCGGAGTTGGAGATCATCCAGAACTTCGCGTCGGAACGCCTTCATCGAATTCATGTCGCGCACCGGAACGTCGAACAGGCGGCCCGCGAGTCCGTTGTAGATTCCCGACACGATCTGCTTGTCGTACTTGCCCACCTTGCGACCAGTCACCACGTCCAGGCCGGAGTCGAGTTTCTCCAGGAACCGCGGAATTTCCTCGGTCGAGTGCTGCAGGTCAGCATCGAACAGTACCAGGACCTCGGCATCGGTGGCCCGAGCCCCGGTGACGATCGCGGAAGTCTTGCCCCGGTTGATCCGGTGGCGCAGGAACTGAACCCGTTCGAGTCCGGCTGCCGTCGCAGCCTCACGAGCGGCTTCGAGCGTCCCATCCCCGGAACCGTCGTCCACGACGATCACTTCCCCATCGATGCCGTGGGAGCGGAAGGTCTGAGCCAGCTCGGCGAACAGATCGGGCATGTTCGTCGCTTCATCGAACGCCGGCACAAGAACGGCGAACGACTCGGAGGCCGGGGCAAGGGCGCCCGGCCCGGGAGGGGCGGCGGGAACAGCCGCCGACGCCGGCGACAGACCCCGCAAGTCACTCATACGCGCTTGCGCATCCGAGCGGCGAGGATGCCGAGCTGGTCCCGGTACTTGGCGACGGTCCTCCGCGCGATCTGGACGCCTTCCTTCTTCAGGATATCGACGATCGCCTGATCGGTCAGTGGCTTCTTCTGATCTTCCTCGGCCACCAACTTCTGAATCCGGGCGCGGATTCCACGCGCCGAAACGTCCTCGCCGTAGTCCGTGGACAGTCCGCTCGAGAAAAAGAACTTGAGCGGGAGGACGCCGCGTGGAGTCTGAACGTACTTCTCGTTCGTCACCCGAGACACGGTCGATTCATGCATGTCGATGTGCTCCGCGACCTCACGGAGAGTCAGCGGACGGAGATGCTCGACGCCCTTTTCGAAGAACTCGCGCTGACGGTCCACGATGAAGTGCATGACCTTGAGCATCGTCTGCCGACGCTGTTCAATCGCCTGGATCATCCACTGTGCGCTATTGAGCTTCTTGGCGATGAACGCCTTGTTGTCGCCCTGGAACTTGCTCTTGTCCATCGCCACTTCCCGATAGGCGCGAGACAGTTTCAGGCGCGGCAACGTCGAGTCGTTGTGAAACACGTAGTACTCACCGTCGACCTTCTCGACGGTCAGGTCGGGAGTGACGTAGTTGTCACTCATGTCGGCGTACTTCAACCCTGGTTTCGGGTCGAGCTTCGCGATTCCGTCCGCCGACGCCTGGACATCCTGCGGTGAGATTCCGTGCTCCTTTGACAGCTCGCTCCAGCGATGACTGACCAGGAGCTCGAAATGGTCCCGGACGATTCGATATGCGAGGGTGTCCTGCTCGTCCCGATCCCGGAGCTGGAGCATCAGCGTCTCACGAAGGTCCCGGGCCCCCACTCCGCTCGGCGTGAAGCCCTGGATCACCGCCAGCACCTCTTCCGCTTCCTCCAGGTTGAACGGTTCGAGTTCCTCCCAGAGTTCCGGCTCGGCGGCCGAGAACCAGTCATTGGCAGACTGGACAACCTCCTCAAGCGAGCAGGTAATGAATCCTTCCCGGTCGATGTTGCCGATGATCTCTTCTCCGAGAAACCGCCTGCGGGGATCGAGGCGAGTCAGAGTGAGCTGCTCTCGGAGGTGATCCCACAGATCCGGCGGGGCGTCAGGAGTCGGCAGATAGGCCTCCTTCTCCTCGAACTCGTTTCGACGACCACCCGTCTCGAATCCGTTGAGGAGGATTTCCTCCCAGTCGATTTCGTCCTCGTCCTTCTCCTCTTCCTTCTCCTGCTCTTCTTCTTCCTCCTCGTCAATCGGCTCGGCGAGCTCGAGGAACGGATTTGCCATCATCTCCTGCTTGAGGTGCTGCTGAAGGTCTAGAAGAGGCATGTAGAGCAGATCCATCGCCTGGTACAGGCGTGGATTGATTTTCAGTTCCTGCCGCATACCGAGGCTTTGACTCAGCCCCCGTCGCATATTCGCCATCGTCCCCCGGCTTAGAATCCGGTCGTCTTTCCGGGAGCGCATTCCGCGCGCCCGGTATGTCCTTCGAATGGTAACCACAGGGCAGCCGAAGCGCTATGGCACGCCCCTTGCAAACTAAAGTTCGAAATCCAGTCCGAGGTACATCTTACGGGCTTCCGGATCCTCGACCAGTTTCTGCGCCGGACCCTCGATGTGGATCTTCCCGTTGAACATGAGATAGGCACGGTCCGTGATCGACAACGTCTCGCGGACGTTGTGATCCGTGATCAGCACGCCGAGACCCCGGGTGCGTAATTCGGCCACGATCCGCTGAATGTCATCCACCGCGATCGGATCGACTCCGGCAAAGGGCTCATCGAGCAGCATGAACTTCGGACGTGTCACGAGCGCACGGGTGATCTCGAGCCGACGACGCTCGCCGCCGGACAGACTGAACGCCTTACTCTTCCGGAGGTGACCCATCGAAAGTTCGTCGAGCAGTTCATCCAGTCGTCGTTCCCGTTCCTTCCGGGTCAGGTCGAGCGTCTCGAGGATCGCCATCACGTTCTGCTCAACCGTGAGTCTGCGGAAAACTGAGGGCTCCTGCGACAGATACCCGATCCCGGCCCTCGCCCGGCGATACATTGGGATCCTCGTCAGATCCTGCTCGTCGAACAGCACCCGGCCACCGTTGGCCTTCAGGAGTCCGACGATCATGTAGAAGGTGGTCGTCTTCCCCGCCCCATTCGGCCCCAGGAGCCCGACGATCTCACCCTGCCGAACTTCGACGCTCACTCCATCGACCACCCGACGCTTGCCGAATTCCTTGACCAGGTCCTCCGCCCGCAGGACGCTATCCACCTTCACCTTCCTTCGCGGGTTCGAGAAACACCCCGATCGCGTCCACTCCCGACAGCGACGAGGCCTCACCTTTTTCGAAAACGATCTCGATTTCGCTGCCCAGCAGATAGTTCCGCGACGCGTCGAGACTTCGGGCCGAGTCCCGGACCGCGGCGTAGAACGACCGCGCGCCTCCGATGGCCCACAGGCGGCGGATCCGGGCGTTTCCGGGCCCGGATTCCGAGTCCCCCGCTGGCTCTGGAAACAGCTGATCATCCGGCTCGAACCACGCCTTTACCGTGTCCCCGGCGATCCAGCTCGCACCTGGAGAAGCGTCCAGTTCGGGCTCCGTCAATTCCCCCCCTCCGATCGGAATCGAGTCTGCCCGCTGTTCCGCGGCCGCCGCTCCGATTGCTGAAACCGAGTCCGCACGGCCTTCGAGGAAGGCGAACTCGATCGAATCTCCCGCGAGCGTGAATTGCGAAGAAGCCGCCAGGGATCTGCCTTCTCCGAACGCCCAGATGACTTCGATCTGGTCCCCTGCCAGCCGGGCCCGAATCTGGGTGGCCTGGAGTTCGAATCGACTGCCACTGGCGACGGCACGCTCGAACGCGTGAATCGTCTTCAGTTCGCCGAGCTCGAACCCGGCTACGATGCTGTCACCGGCCAGATCGAACCCTTCGCCTGCGATTACCGCATCTTCGTACAGGACAGCCCGCGCAGCGGTTTCCGAGAACCGGGCCCGCTCCGCAGTCGCCCGGACATCGCCGCGTACCATCACGATACTCCCGGTGGCGTACGCCTCGGATTCTCCGATGAATTCAGCCACGTCCGCGTCCACGATCGTGATCTGACCTGCCCCGGACGCATCCCGACCGGAGGGGAGCGTCATCCGCGGGCGCTGCGTCGCCACGGTCCGAGCTCCGGCAATCGGAGTCCGGCTGAAGGTCACCCTGGGGCCCTCGAGCATCGCTCCACTCGAAATTCGAACCAGGCGCACGTCGTCCACCGCGACGATCTCGTCGCGCGTCCCGTAAAACGTGAGTCGCTCGGAGTTCAGCGTGCGCGTCGTGTCACGATAGCGCACGTTCCCGATCATCAGGGCCCGCTCGGTGGCCTGTCGCCATTCCGCGCTGTCCCCGGTCATCACGGCGTCTCCGCAGGTGACCGTGACCGGTCCGCCGAGAAATGCGATGATCGCGCCTTCCGCCGCCGGATCCGGGCGCTCCACCCGCTGGCCGGCCCGACGAATGTTCAGCGGACATCGACTGACGCCCTGCGCCGGGGCGGCAGAAGCAATGATCCCCAGGGCCAGACTGAAGGACGTTGTGCACCACAGGAGGCGTGAGAGCCGGCTCACTGCGGTACCGACACCTCCGGGGTCGTGGTTCGCCCCGGTCCGTACTGCTTTTCTTCCGTCGTCAGGTCGTACACGACGTACTCGCCCCGATCGACCGTTCCGTCGGGCAAGAAATACACATACCCCGAGTCCGCTCGGATTTCGTTCGCCGCCGACAGGTACTCGATTACCGGCGCCTCGAATCGCTCCCCGGTGCTCAAGTTCACCTCGACGTCCCCCCGGACCCTCACGTTGCCCGTATTCAGCTCGTACTCCGCGCCCTGTCCGTTGAGTATCCCCAGGGTGTCACCGGCTTCACCAAAGAACGTCATGGTTACCACACGAAGATCGAGCAGACCATCCTGCTCGAAGGTGAAGGCGGTGTCCGCGTCGAGTCGAGCCCGTCTCACGCCATCAATGGTGATGTAGTTTTCGACCCCGACCATCACCTGGTCGACCCCTTCCACGAACACGGCCGGTGCGACACCATCGGGAGCTTCCTCCTCAGGGCCGCATGCGCCGACCAGACAGCCGAGAAGCACCGCGACCGGAAGCCAGCCCGACGCGGGCGGGGAATGGACTCGGCTCACTTCAGCTCCGCAGCCGCCAGATCGGTCGTCGATTCGAGGGCGGGCGACCCGACCCGGTCCAGCGCTCGCTCACGGGCAGCGCCGATAAACGCCGCGAACAGCGGATGCGGACGGGTCGGGCGGGATTTCAATTCCGGATGGAACTGCGTTGCCACGAAGAACGGATGGTCGGAAAGCTCTATGATCTCGACCAGTCCCCCATCCGGCGACAGTCCGGCGAATCGGAGCCCTTCTGCACTCAGCACGTCCCGGTACTCGTTGTTGACCTCGAACCGATGCCGATGCCGCTCGGAGATCTCGGGCTCACCATACACCGACAGCACACGCGATCCTTCCTGAAGGACGCACGGATACGCACCGAGGCGCATCGTGCCACCCATGTCGGTCACCTTGCGCTGCGAATCGAGCAGCGAGATTACCGGGTGAGGAGTGTCCGGCGTGAATTCCGCCGAATCCGCGCCTTCGAGGCCGCACGCATTACGCGCGAACTCGATGATCGCACACTGGAGGCCGAGACAGATGCCGAGAAACGGAACACCCTCTTCCCGGATCCGCCGAACCGTATCGACCATTCCCTGCACTCCTCGTCCTCCGAATCCGCCGGGAATCAGGACCCCGTCGTACCGGTCCGGGAACGCGTCTCCCTGCACATCGATCGCTTCAGATGACAGCCAGTCGATCTCGACTCCGCAGTCGTGCGCGACACCTCCGTGAATCAGGGATTCCTGGATCGACTTGTAAGAATCCACCAGTGCCGTGTACTTACCCACAACGGCGATCCGCACCGGATCTCCGGTCGGCCGCTTCACCCGCTTCACGATCGATTCCCACGCCCCGAGATCGGGCTCGGGAGTTTCCAGGCCGAGAGCGGCCACGATTGACCCATCCAAGCCCTGGTCATGGTAGCGCAGCGGCACCTCGTAGATCGTGTCGAGGTCACGCGACTCGATTACGTGCCGGAGCTCCACATTGCAGAACCGTGAGACTTTCCGCTTCACCTCCTCGGTGAGCGGCAGTTCGGTTCTGAGGATCAGCATGTCCGGCTGGATTCCGATCTCCATCAGCTCCCGAACTGAATGCTGCGTCGGCTTCGTCTTGAGCTCTCCGGCGGCCGCGATGAATGGCACCAGGGTCAGGTGAATGAACAGGCAGTTCCCGCGTCCCACGTCCTGCCGGAACTGTCGCAGAGCCTCGAGGAAAGGAAGGGACTCGATGTCACCGACCGTTCCTCCCACCTCCGTGATCACCACGTCATGTCCCTCGGCGAGGCGACGGACATACGACTTGATCTCGTCCGTCACGTGAGGGATCACCTGCACCGTGGCACCCAGGAAGTCACCGCGCCGTTCCTTGGTGATGATATTCTGGTAGATCCTGCCCGTAGTGACGTTGTTCGACTGGGACAACGATTCATCGATGAACCGCTCGTAGTGCCCGAGATCGAGATCCGTCTCGGCCCCGTCGTCGGTCACGTACACCTCGCCGTGCTGAAATGGCGACATGGTACCCGGATCCACGTTGATGTACGGATCGAACTTCTGAATCGTCACCGACAGGCCTCGCTCAACCAGGAGACGCCCGATCGAAGCGGCCGCGATTCCCTTTCCGAGCGAGGAGACGACGCCGCCGGTGATGAATATGTATTTCGTATGTGGTGCCGACGGCTCTGGCATGGAGGTTAGCCTCCCTCTCAGTCGGGATTTCGGGCCAGAAGCAGTGCCTCGGCCCAGGTCAGGTCATCCGGCTCCTCGATCGCCCCCTCGCAAGGTCCGACGACCGAGACATGAATGTGCAGTCCCGCTTCCAGTGGACGCAGTTGCTCGAGTCTCTCGAGTCTCTCGAGTGGCGATGGTGGCAACTCCACCCAGCGCTCGAGAGCGTCCCTCGAATACACGTACAGGCCGAGATGACGAAGCCACGAGTCATCCGCCGCCGCGTAGTCCGGGGATCCGGATTCGGCCCACGGGATCCCGGCACGGCTGAAATACAGCGCCCGACCGTCGCCCGCTCGGGCTACCTTCACTTCGGCTGAAGAGTTCCATTCCTCGTCAGATCGGAACGGCGTAGCAAGCGTCGCGATGTCCGCCGTTTGCCGCACGACCGGCACGATCGCCGCGGCAGCGTGGCCGGGCGGGAGAAACGGTTCGTCCGCTTGGAAATTCACGATCACGTCGAACGCCTGCCCGGCGCTCGAACGCGCCACCTCCGCGACTCGATCGGTCCCCGATGGATGCGCGTCCGAAGTCATGACGACCACACCTCCGAAGCCTCGAACCAGATCTGCGATCGCATCGTCATCGGTCGCCACCCAAACGGCGTCCACCCCCGGAATCTCGCATGCCGATCTCCAGCTCCACTCCACCAGGGACCTGCCGGCAAGCATCTGAAGGGGTTTGTTGGGAATGCGCTGGCTTGCGATCCGCGCCGGGAGTACGCAGAGGACGGCCATCAGGCGCGCGATCGGGTTGAGAGGCTGGATCCGTTCACGCCCCGCAACGTAAGGCCTGTGCGAAGAGTGTGTCAAAGGTCCGGAGGGCCGCTTCCAGTGACAGGTGGACGCGCTTTCGCTCAGAGGTCCCCGGGGAAGCGGAGAATCGCATAAATCCGGGATGAAGGATCCGATCCACCTGGATCGAACGCCACCCCCGCTTCGAGAACCGACCACCGTACGCCGGCGATCAGGTTCGTCTCGAAGTGCGAGGAGCCACCAGCCTCCCAGGCGCTTCCCGTCGAGGCGCGCACCAGAACCTTCGGCGAGCCGATCATCATTACCCTGAGTGCAGTTATCGGAATGAGGTACGAGGCCTGGCCGTACACAAGCCGCGATCCATAGAACGACAACAGGTCGAATGTGGGCAGGGTCGCTCTGCCACCGAACGCGGACCAGCGCTGGCGCGGCAGCGTGCCGCTAATATCCCCGCGTGCGATTCCGAACAGTTCGATCTCGTGCGCTGCGAAACCGGGGGTCAGCCAGAACAGCCTCGCTTCTCCAAGCACGAAACTGAAGTCTCCCGCCACGGATGAGTCGGCCGCCTCCAGCCTCAGCCGTCCCTCGAAACGGCTGGTGGAGGTTCGCCGACGGGTGTCGATCTCGGCGATCAGGCTGACCGTCTCGCCTTCGTCGATCGCCGGATTCGGCGCCGGCTCATCGTCGCCGAACAGGACGAACTGGTTCCGCGCTTCCTTGCTCGTCGCGTCTTCCCACTGTACGGAAACCGACGGCCACCAGGTCGCGGTCTCGTTTCCGCTCACCACGAACGCAAACCGATCCGCTCCGTAGTAGTTCCGGAAGTCGTCTCCCACGAAGAAGAACGACAAAGAGTTGGCTACGTTGCCCCGAATCCAGTCCTCATTCGTTCGGGTCACCCGCTCTCCCTCGAATCCGAATCGCAGGGAGTTGCCTGGATACCAGTACTGTTTCAGGGTCCCCTGGAAGTCCCCGTCCTCGGTCAGAAACCGAAGCTCGCCCTCCAGCGTCGGCTGCCACGCCCACCCCGTGACCCTGAGCTTGGCCCCCCATCGCAGAGTCACCGCATCGACTCTCTGGTAGTACGGGAAGCCGAATCCGTGCAGGCCCGGCAACTCGACGACCTTCTTCTGTTCCTCCACCGGCACAATGCTCCAGCCCTCATCTTCAGCGACCACCGAGTACAAGTCGTTGGGCTGGTAGACGACCTCCCCTGTCACCTCCGCCAACTCGGACGCATAGAACCCCCCACCCAGTACGACTACGTCGCCTTCGACCCGGGCACCCGGACGCAGGAACAGATCGCCGTCTACCACATACACGCTCCCCGGGACCGTAGTCGCGATCCGTGCGGTCGCTTGCAGCACCAGAACGTTTCCAGACACTGCCTGACCTGCAAGAAGGACCGTGTCTCTGCTGAGAATGGCGTAAACGTCATGTTCGAGGAACGTGGCGAGCCGGCGCTCCGCGGGCTTCTCATTTCTCGGCTTGAACTCCACGCTCTGGGCCGAGCCCGCCGCTGGTACTGCCAGCGCCCCTCCGATGACCAGGAACCAGAACCAGGCGCGCCTCATTCCGCCCCCCCTTCCCAACGATCCCAGGCCACGACCTCAGTGAACGGGCGTCGTGGCGGCAGACGCTCGAATCCGTCGGGGTAGCCGATGCACAGCAGCGTCACGACCGGAATGTCCGGCGGCACGCCGAGCAGAGAACGCACGATCGACTCCCGGAATCCTGTGATCCACGCCACCTGCAGGCCCTGGTCAACGGCCCCGATGGCCATGCTCTGGGTTGCGACGGCCAGATCCGTCGGAAACGCGGGCTTGCCGTGACCGCTGATCCTCGAATGGACCCTGGCACAGCCGACGATGACGATCGGCGCGGTCTTCACGTACTCACTGTTGAAAGCCGCCTCCGAGAGACGGTGACGGGTAAGTCGCTCCTGCACCACGATGAACCGCCATGGCTGGTCCTCTCCTGCCGAAACCGCATAGCGGCCGCAGTCCAGGATTCGCTCGAGAAGCTCCGGCGGAACCGGTCGGTCCGCGAATCTCCTGACCGCCTGTCGGTTTCGGGACAGACTGTGAACTCGGGAGAGGTGACTCAAGGTCGCTCACGCTCTCGGGTGATACCTTCGATGCTCTTCCTGAAGGTACGTCCGGTCGACATGGGTATAGATCTGGGTGGTGCCGATGTCGGCGTGACCCAGCATTTCCTGTACCGCGACGAGATCCGCGCCTCCCTTCAAGAGATGCGTGGCGAAGCTGTGCCGAAACGTGTGCGGCGTCGTCTCGGTCAGAATCGGGATACCCAGCTTCCCTGCTTTCGGTAGCGCGATCTGAACAGCGGCTTTCACTACATTCCAGGCACCCGTGCGACTCATCTGTCCGCCGCGCTGGTTCAGGAACACGACACCCTTTGACACGCGCGGTCGCTCGAGTCTCGGGCGCCAGTCACCAAGGTACCGATGCAGCATTCGGGTCGCACCACCGCCAACCGGAACGATCCTGGCCTTCTCCCGCTTCCCTTGCACCATCGCGAGCCCATCCTCCAGATGAAGGTCCGGGACTCGCAGTCCGGTGAGTTCCGAGATCCTCAGCCCGGATCCGTAGAGCACCTCGAGCATGGTCACATCCCGCCAGGCGGCCGCCTTCTTCCTCTCGCTGCAGTCCGGAAGAGTCTCCAGATACCTGGCACGCGCTTCGGCTCTCCGCAGGATGCACGCGATTTGCTCCACATTCAAAACAGATGGAAGTGGCTGCCCCCGGCGAGGGGCCTCCAGGCGCTCCGTGGGGTCCTGGGCGATGTGGCCCTCCTGCACGAGAAACCCGAAATACGTACGAAGCGCCGACCGCCCGCGAGCCGCTGATGAGGCGGTCAGGCCGAGGGAAGCCAGCTCGCTCATCCAGTCCTGTAACAACGCGTAGTCCACTGCGCCGGGCCCATCTGAACCGCACCGCAGGGCGAAGTCCGCCAGGCCTCGGCAGTCGTGCAGATACGCACTCACGGTCCGGTCGGAGAGATTTCGCTCGAAGCAAAGAAACTCCTCGAACGGCTCGAGCAGGAACGCGTCGTCTCGTGCCTGGTCCGCCGGCGTGAAGACCCGGGGGCCGACTCCGCGCGGGCTCAAGAGTCGCTCTCCTCCCTCCGACTCCGCCACCACAGGAGGAAGAGGAGAACCGCCACCAGTCCCGCTATCACACCCGCCGTCGTATTCACGGCCCTCAGGGGTCCGAGCAGGCGCTCGATATTGCGCGAAAACAGAACTCCCGCCGTCACGAGCGCTCCGTACCACACGGCAGACGCGATCGACAACGGAATGGCCGTACGCCAGAACCCCAGGTGACTGATCCCCGCGAATGCGGGCACGAGTACCCGGAACACGGGAAAGAACCGGCTCACGAGGATTGAAAGTGTCCCATACTCACGGTAGAACAACGACATCCTGTGAAGCTGCTCCGGTCGCAGGAGCCAGCGTCCCCACCGAGTCGCGAAGATCCCTCCCCCATAGCGACGGGCCGCCAGATAGACGGCCAGCGCAAGCAGCAGATTGCTCGCCCATGCCACCAGGAACACGAGGCGGCTGTCGAGCAGACCACGATCCGCGAAAATCGCACCTGCCACGACGAACATATCGGATGGGATGGGGGGGAACAGATTCTCGATCGCCGCACCGGCGCCTACCAGCAGATACAGGACCTCGACGGGAAGCTGGGAAACCAGGCCCAGCAGGCCATCGATGAGCTCATGCAACGGGGATTAGCCCCCGGCACGAATGCTGGCGTGGAGCGCGTCGATGTCACCGATCTGATCGAGCAGGGCGACCGCCGTTACCGCCAATCCCTCGGACCTGCCGATCCAGCCCATGCCTTCGTTGGACTTTCCCTTTATGGACACGGCGTCGGGCGCGATGTGAAGATAGCGTGACAGGACATCCGACATCGCGCCGGCATGTGGAAAGATGCGAGGCACTTCGGCGACTACCGTCACGTCCACGTTCACCACCTGGTAATTCCGCTCCTCCACCCAGCGAATCGTCCGCTCCAGAAGGTCCAGAGAATCCGCGTCCTTCCACTCCGGCTCCGTATCCGGGAACCTCCCCCCGATCGTGCCCAGCCCTGCGGCCCCCAGAAGCGCGTCGATGATCGCGTGTGTTACGGCATCTCCATCGCTATGGCCGGAAAGTCCGGGAGAAGCGGGAATCTCCACTCCGCCGAGGACGAGGGCGCGTGAATCGTCGAACCGATGGGAGTCGTAGCCGACGCCGACGCGCATGGGGATCTCTGCGTGAGTCCGGTCAGGCGCCCGAACGCCCGGCCAGGATCCGAAGCGCCAGGTGAGCCGCGTTTCGGGCGTTGTCGATCCCGACTGCAGCCACGGGAACGCCGGGCGGCATCTGCGCGATCGACAGGAGGGCATCGATCCCCCCCAACGTACCGGCGGATATCGGGACTCCGATCACCGGGAGGCTGGTATGCGCCGCGACGACGCCCGGGAGGGCTGCGGAGAGACCGGCTCCACAGATTACGACGTCGAATCCGTCCGCGGCCGCGGAACTCGCGATCCCGGCCGTGCGAACCGGATCCCGGTGTGCACTGCTTACCACGACCTCGACGTCGACCCCGGCATCGGTCAGCACGTCAACCCCTTTCGCCATCGTGGGGCGGTCTGATTCCGAGCCCATCATCACGAGCACCCTGGACATGTGCAGATTCCTCTTGCCGTCGCCCGTCAGTCCCCGGCCCACTGGCGTATCGCCAGGGACACGTTGTGCCCCCCGAAGCCGAACGAATTGGAAATCGCCGCCTGAACCTCGTGCTTCACCGCGCCCGTCACGACATAGTCGAGATCGCACTCCGGATCCGGTGTCTCATAGTTGATCGTGGGTGGAATATCGCCCCGTTCACACACCAGAGCACAGATCGCGGCCTCGATTCCTCCCGCCGCTCCCAGAGTGTGTCCGGTCATCGACTTGGTCGAGCTGACGAGCAACCCATCCGCCCGCTCCCCGAACACGGCTCGCAATGCCGCCGTCTCCGTGGAATCGTTCGCCGGGGTGGAGGTTCCGTGAGCATTCACGTAGTCCACGTCCTCGATCGACAGGTCAGCATCACGCATCGCCGCCCGGATCGCGATCTGGGCCCCCGCCCCGCCGGGAGGCGGAGCAGTCATGTGGTACGCATCCGCGCTCTGCCCGAACCCCGCGA
>JAENXO010000369.1 GCA_016649455.1 Gemmatimonadota bacterium
ATTTCCGCTCGGCCGAATCGTGGAGGGGTCGAGCGCCTCCAGTCGGTCAGCGATTTCGGACAGTTCCGCTTCCGTCACCGGAACGAACGGCATCGTCGACACGGCGGCCTCGACCTCGAGTCCGACTCCCGGGGCGATCCTCGTGAGTTCGTCCAGCTTCCGCTCGGCCGCGATCCTCTTCCCCCGGGCCAGCTCGAGGTACGCAAGCCATGTGTTGCCGAGCTGACGAGCCTCGAAGCTGCGATCCGGCGCCGCCAGCACGGACGCCACGTGCTCTGCTCCGTCGATCTCGTGCGGATAAGTAGCGACACTCCACACGGCCAGCACCAGGCCGACATCGTTGGCTGAGGTCATGCGAGCCTCGACCGCCGAAATCCTCTCCGCGTCGCCACTCGTGTATGCCTGCAGAGTCTCGGTTTCCAGTGTCCGGCCGGGATCCGGGTTGAGGGCGATGAACCGCGCGGCCATCGAGTCGAGCCGGGCGTTATCCCCCTCGAATGCGGCGAGGCGTGCCAGGTGGATCAGGGCGGTGGAATGATTCGGATCAAATTCGATGACCCGATCCAGCGTGGAGCGGGACTCCGTAAACGAGCGCCCGTACAGTGGATTCGCATGGAACAGGACTTCACTCAGGTCGAGCCATGCCTCCATCTCATCCGGATAACTCCCGAGGATCGACCGATAGGCCTGCGCCGCCTCCAGGTTGTCACCTCGCCGGCGCGTGAGGTATGCGTCCAGCATGCGGCGGTCGCGCGGCGCGAGCCGGTCCGCCCACCTGATCGCGTTCTGTGCCGACGCATCGGACACCGCATCCAGCAGGGCCCACTCGGCGACGATGCTGAGGCGATAGTGCGCCAGCGCGAAGGTGCTGTCTTCCTCCACGGCGCGCTGAAAGCTCGCCACGGACGCCGCGAACTGGCCGCGGCGAAACTGCTCCTCGCCCTCGAAGAAGGCCTTCAGCGCCGGGAGACTCTCTGTCGTGACGGTAGCAATCCGCCGGACTCTGGCTGCGGGGCCGCCGGACAATCCCGACAGCAGTTCGGCGGCCAGCTGATCCACCAGCTCGAACATCTCGTCCTCGGTGCCCTGAATATTGGCCTCCCCGATCGGGGTGCCATCGCGCTCAGCGTCGTACAGCGCGGCCGTGATCTGCATCCGGCCGCCTGCCTCGACCAGATTCCCGACTACGTAGTAGCGCGCTCCGAATTCGGTCGCAGCCTGCGCCCCGGCGGCGGCGTCTCCCGCCTCGAGACCCTCGCGTTCCATCGTGTGCATCACGGCACGGGCATCGACCGACTGCAGGGCCCCTGCGCCGTCCAGCTTCGTGCCGAGCAGGCTGACCATCCCCTCGCCGAGGTAGGCGACGTCCGGGCTGCCCTGCACAGCGAACGGGATGATCACGACGCCCGTGCCGCCTGCCAGCCGGGCTGCGTCGGCGCTTCGGTCGTCCGCGGCGACAGTTGCGCTTTCCGTTTTCGGCTCAGCCGCCGAGTCACTGCCGATCCGGTCGAACGCCCACCAGCCACCGGCGATCAGCAGCGCCATCCCGGCGAACGCGGCCAGCCCGGCAGGCCAGCGCAGGGACCGGGACTCGAAGACGATCTGCTCGATTTCGCCCGATTGCGCGTCCGCCGTGCGCTTCAGGTCACCTTCCGGCCCCCGCTCCAGGACCCAGGCCAGGACGGTCGCGACGGGGAAGCCGAGCAGGACCACGATCGTAATCGTAGTCCTGATTGAAAGCGGCAGCTGAAGGCCGTCAGCGATCAGTTCCGCGACCTGGAGGATGACGAATCCCACCGCCCCGTACGTGGCGGCGACTCGGAAGACCTTCCGCCGCTTGAGTTCGGCGAAAAAATTCTGGTACACAGAAATCTCGGACATGGTCGAGAAGATCGGCAGGAATGGTGCGGTTGGGCAACCTTCGAGCCCTCGCGTCAGCCTTCGCCTGAGATCTCCCGCCTGAGCCGCTCGAGCTCCTCGGCCAGCTCCCGGCGTCGCTCCAGCAGCCGTCCGCGAACGTCGCCCGTCCGCCTGAGCACGAAGTAGCGGCGCACTTCTTCGCGTGCGTCCTTCCAGCGCTCGCGAACAGCGAGGGTGATCAGGGCGACGAGCGGCAGCGTCACAGCAGCCGCGACTCCGGGGAGGATTCCAGTCAGCCATCCGACCGCGAGCGCGAGGAGCACGCACCAGCCGATATACAGCAGACCACCGCCCAGGAGCTTGCGGGCCGAGCGAACGTCATGCGGCACGCCGGGTCTGCCGGCGAACCACTCGGTCAGCTGATACGGAATGAAGAACAGAACGTGTCCGACGAACGCGATCGGCGCGCCAACCAGGAAGTAGACGAGGTTCCTGGTCGACCAGCCCACGGCCGCGCGGGGTCGCGCGGACGCCTCCAGGCCTCTCGGAGACAGGCCGAGTACGGACAGCGAGTTCGCGAAGCCACGCACGCGAGCCACCAGTTTCGCCGCCCGCGCCGGATCCTGCTGCCGCAGAGCGTGAAGGCCCTCGGTGGCCTGCCTGGTCCTCCGGACGCGCTCCTGATGATTCCGATCCTGACCGAGTTCGGCTGAGTAGACGGCCTCCGCGCATTCGATCACCGCTCTGTCGTCGATCCGCTCCAGGTTCACGGTCACGTCGCGCAGCGCATCTTCGATCCGGTGTGTGAGTTCCCGCACCGCTTCGGCGTCGTCTTCCGGACGCCCACTCAGATCCGCCCATTCCACCGGAGATCCGACGAGGACCAGGGCCTTCGAGCGGAACCGGTCCTTCTGCCGGAGCACGATCCCGACGGGTACGATCGGTACGACCGTAGCTGCTCGGTCGGCAGCACCAAGCGCGATCCGGGCGGCCCCCGTCCGGAGCCGGACGAGAGACGGCTCTGAATGACTGAGTCCTTCAGGGAAAATCCCGACGGCGGCCCCTTCGGCGAGCGCGGAATGCACGGCTTCGAACACGCTTGCATTCCGGTCCATCAGTTCGGGGTCGTCCTGCCGCCGATACACCGGGATCGAACCGGACGCCCGCATCAGCGGGCCGACGAGGCGTTCCTCGAACAATGGAGCCTTGGCCAGAAACCGGAGTGGCCGGTCGGCGGCCGCCGCTACGAGGACCGGATCGATCAGAGAATTCGGGTGGTTGGCGACGAACAGGACAGGACCCGTCTGAGGCGGTGCTTCTCCTTCGACCCGGATGCGGTAGTAGATGCGGGCCGCAGCGCGCGCGATCCGCGCCATGTGTGGAAGCAACCA
>JAENXO010000137.1 GCA_016649455.1 Gemmatimonadota bacterium
ATCGAGCGTTCGCGGTCCGTACCAGGGTCCGGTACGATCCCGCCCGGCGGCCTGCTCTGCGTCCTGAAGCTGCGACAGGAACTGGTGCGGCGTCAGTCGAGTCCGACCCGTGCAGCAGGCGTTGAAGAACAGCGGCTGGTCCTGGAAATGTACCGGCTTCGTCTCGTAGATGGACGATACTCGGAGCTCGTCCGCGATTTCCGCAACGCGACCGATGCCGAACCTAAGGTAGCCGATTCGATCGCCAAGATTGGTCCCGATTCCGACCGCGAAAGTATTCCACGCGGGCTGGCGCGTGTATTCAGTCTCTGCCAATCTGGCCTCGAACCCACTTCTCATCGATGGAGGACCGACCGCCTCAACGGCGAGGAGGCGGGAGCCCGAACGGGCCCCCGCCTCCTCTGAGACTCAAGCTGGCCGGACGGCCGGCTTACGGATTAGACACTTCAATGTCGTACTCGTAGACCGCGGCCTCCTCATTGTAATTGTTGACAATGAAGAGATACTCGCCCGCGTCCAGCGTGCACGTCGCATGCTCCGGATTCGCTCCGGTAGCACCATCGAAGCTGCATACGTAGGCGGAGTCGTCGGCATTCCGAATCAGGATGTCCAAGTCGGCATTGGCGTTATCCCAAGACAGGGCGATATCGACATCCAGCTCGCGATCCAGTGTCAAACGGAAGTAATCGTCCAGATCACCGGGATCGACAGTACCCACGATCTCGAACGGCAACGTGAGTGAAGGTGCGGTTGCGCCCGAGCCATTCGGCTCAGTCGCACCCTCCACGAAGAACTCATCGAGAGTGAACGTGAAGATTTCCGAGGGCAGCGGACCGACCACCACCTGGACCTCGAAGTCCCCGGGCTCGGTGAACGTCGGCGCTCCGACCACGATCTCGGTTGCGGTGGCGCTGACGAGCGGCGAGGCCTGGATTCCGTTGAAATACACGGTCCCCGGGAAACCCGGGGCACCAAGACCGGTGCCAGTGATCGTGATCTCGGCTCCGGGGCCACCAATCGTCGGCTCAATCGACTCGATCGAGGGGAAGGGGAGAACCGTCACGATCGCCGAGTACGGCAGGTTCCCCTCTGAGGTCTGTACCTGCCCCGAGATGGTGGCACTGCCGATACTGATTCCCGTCACATCCACGAACGTCGTGAAGAACTGCAGATCCGTTCCCTCGATCTCCTCCAGAATCTCAATCGGCTCCGCCGTCGCAACGGCCAGGTTGTCGGAGGAAGCCGTGATGCCGAGCACTTCTTCCGGCAGGGTGTTGACGTTACCGAATACGTCGTAGACGCTGACGGTATACCGGGTGAGCGAATCTGGTGCCACGACGCCCAGGTCGGTCCCGAGCGCGAACCCTGCGCTGACCGGCACGTTCGCGATCACGGTGAGGTCATAATTGCCTTCGCGCGTGATGCTCTGCGGGTCCCCAACAGACGATGGGAACTCCGACTCCCAGGTACACGTAATCACCGCCGGACCCGCCGGGCCGACCGAGGCGAATGCCCCGGTCGAGTCCACGGTCGCGATCTCCTCATCGCTCGAGGTCCACGTGCAGTCCGTCTCCTGGTCGAATGGAGACACGGGCTCTCCATCTTCGCCCACCAGGACCGCTCCGACGAGTCCGATCTCGCCGGCCCGCACCGGGGGTTCCGGGGCAGCCAGGGACATGTCGATAGAACCCGGGGCGGTGCTCACCGACACGGTCTTTTCAACGCCGCCGGCCGACAGCACGAACTCACAGTCCGTCAACAAGGCGCCGCCGGTAACGATGAACAACCCGGGCGGCTGGATGGGAGTCCTGGCCGGATCCAGGGCGACCGTTGCGCAGCCCACATTCAACTCCACGTCTGCCTCGAGCAGGGTGCTGTTTACCAGCACCTCCTCGAAGGTGGGCTCGTTGACCGCATTCACTGCCCGCGATTCCAGCCTTTGTGACCCTCCGGACGGCAAGATCATCGCATCAGGGTTGACAAACAGATTCGTCGTCGCGCCCGTGTCGACACTGCTGAGCGGGTCGTCGTTACAGGCAATAAGGGCAGCCGCGGCAAAGACCATTGCGCCCAACCCGGCCTTTCGAACGAAGCCAACTCTCATGGTTCCCTCACTCTTCGAATGTCGCCGATCCGCACATACCGGCACGCGGACGCGTCGCTCAGCCCGACCGGCTCAGCGGCCGGGTACGATTCCAAAGTACTGGGTCAGATCTTGTACCGCCTCGGGTCCGATCCTGCGATACCAATCAGCACGAGGCGGAATGTTGTTATCCGTCGAGTATATCAAGCTCCACGCACCGAACTGGTTCGTCGCGATGAACAGATATACGTAGCCAGTGTCCTGGTACTGCCAGATTTCATACGGCGGCTCGCCTCCAGAACTGGAGAGTCCCGTCGCGCCACCCGCTCCCGCCGGGTAGTAGTTGGCCACCCGGTTCTGCGGTTCACCCAACCGTAGATAGAGCCGACCCCGATCCGTCAACCATGGCGCGCGCTCCGCCGTTCCCACCCGTTCGCCGTATCGGGCGCGCACCGTCGCGAGCCGCTCGAGGTATTCATCCAGAAAAGGATTGCCCGGCGTCTCGGGATACGGGTCCCGTTCCCCGAAGAACTCGACCAGATAACGTCGCTTCGCGTCGAGAGGTAGCGCCTGATACGTCTGACGCTCCGCCTCCGACAGCAATGCGGCGACACCTCCGAACGTACTCTCCAACTCCGCGTCGGAAAGGGACTCGAAGTATTCCCTGAGCTCGGACCTGCCGGCGGTGGTCAAAAGACCCGGACCCACGCTCGCCCGCACCTCGAATGGTGCGCCGCGGAGGAGGGCCTCGCCCCCGGATCCTTCCACAGTCATCACGAGTTCGTAGTTTCCGGCCGGCAGGTCTACCAGCGGCAACCGCCCCGTGAATGCCTGGCCACCGACCGCCACGCTGACGTCGTTGACTGGAGTTCTGAACAGGCTCGTACCGCCCGCGCTCAGTACTTCTGTCTGGATCGCGACCCGAGACTCGACCTCCTCGCCGTACAACTCGAGGTAATAGAAGAGCTCAGCCTCATCCGCCAGAATCACGGTCCGGGCTGCCGCGCTGATGCCGAAGCCACCGCGCGAAACCGACCAGCTCCCACCACTGGATTCTACCAGAGGCTCCACCCGCGTCGCGAGAAACAGGTCCGATGCCACCGGCCTGCCGGCAAATGCCGTCAGCGCAAGCGTCTGTCGAACCCCGAGATCCGCCGCATCCGTCGGATACGCCAGGATCTCGATCTCGTACGTTCCGGGACGAATCCCGAAGCGGAACGACTCGAGCATAGTGGACGCGTCTGTCTCGGCGTACGCCGCAGCCCTGCCGCTGACTTCCCGAATCCACGAATCCCGGAACAGTTGGGTCCCATCGGCATCGTGTATGTACAACTCGAACCGATAGGATCCCGTCGTACCGCCCGCCAGAATGGCCAGCGGAACCTGAACCAGGCCGTCCACCGTCGTCACCCCGTCGCCCGCCCACGAACGGACCAGGCTGGTCTCGAGATCGCCTGGAACATCCGCGACCACTTCCTGACCGCGGAGGGCGAATGCCGCCGCAGTCACGATACAGAGACCGAGCAGGGATCCCCGAACCAGCCCGACAGCCCCTGATCCTCGCAGATCAGGTCGGACGGCTGGTCCGGAACGGCTCCTCCGGGTCATGGTTCGCAACTACTCCCAGCCGATAGTGAACGTGAAGGCATCCACGCTGCCGAGCGCTCCGAAGTGGCGGTACGCATAATCGAACTGCAGACGATACCTGTCCGAAAGGCGATAGAAGAGTCCACCGCCGAACGCCATGCCGTCGAGCCCCGTGTTGCTGGCCGAGATGCCGCCGGCCCCGAGGTCTTCGTTGTCCGGCTGCGTCGTGTAGGAACCACGCAGCCAGGCGCCGAGCGGTCCGTCAGCACTTTCCCAGCCGAATTCGCTCCCGATGCCGAACTGCGGCTTCTGATTGTTCGACTCGACGAATTCTCCGAGCAAGGAGAGCCGCGTCGTTTCGCCATGGATCAGGTCGTAGTCCAGCCCGACCCGGAACAGACGCGGCAGCGGGAAGGCATCCGTGTCGTACTCCGCGTACGGGGGATCGACCCGCTGATCGGGAATCGCCGGATCGGCTCCGCTTCCGTTGAAGTCGCGGAATCGGAGCGCCTCACCCGAGTGAGACAGACCCCCGCCGAGATTCTGCACGACGAAGGCCAGCGCGATCGGGTTGTTCCACAATTCGCTGTGGAAATTGACCCCGAAATCGAAGGTCACCGTCGAGGCCTTGGCCCCGGCGAGCGCGCCGCCGGCAAGATCATCGCTGACGAACTTGACGGTACCTCCGGCGGAGAACCTGTCGATGAAAGCGTGAGCGAACGACAGGCCCGCCACGACCTCGTTCACGCTGTAGGTCTCTCCGGAGAGACCATTTTCATCCGCCTCCGTGTAGACCGGTTGATCTCCGAAGCCGAATCGGCCGAGGAAGGCTCCGAAGCCGAAGTCGTTGTTCGAGAACGGGAAGGCAAGCCCCGCCCAGTAATAGTCCGTGTCGGCGAAGTACGGCATGACGGTCAGCGCCATCTGCGCACCCGGCATGAACACGAGGTTCGCCGGGTTGTAGTGCAGGGCACTCACGTCGTCCACGATCGTCGAGAAGGCACCACCCAGTGCCATCCCGCGAGCGCTCGCGCCGAATTCCAGGAATTCGGCCGACGTGGTGCCGAACCCGGTATTCTCAGATGGAATCTGAACCGGGTTCCCGTCGTCCTGCGCCCACAGCAGCCCGGGCACGGCGACGACCAGGGCGACAGCAGTCACCGTTCGCTTGAGCAGCCGCATGAAGACCTCCTAGGGAGCTGGTCTTTGTTCGGAGGGGGGAGCGGTAGCCCCCCCTCCGAGGTTCGGTCGCTGGCTAGTTCTGACCCGCGAAATTCACGATTGTAAACTTCCCGACGCGTTCATCACCTTCCGGTGTGACCACGTGGAAAAAGTAGACGCCACTGGCTACGAACTGGTTGTTCCGGTTCCGGAGGTTCCACACCTCTCGACCTCCACCGGAGAGATCCTCATGCTCGAGCTGTTCCACGAGCACACCCGTCAGCGTATAGATCCGAATCGTCGCACGCACTGGCAGGTTCACGAAGTTGAGCTGCTTGCTCGTCGGGGAACGGTCGTACTGGCTCGTAGCCAGGTACGGATCCGGGACCGTGTGAACGAGGTCCAGATTCCATGACGAGGAGATCGTGGTTCCCTCGACGGACTCCCAGGTCAGCGCAGCATTCGGGATAAGCCCCGGGCGAAGACCGGTCGAGCCGTCGTAAACCTCGTGGTATACGTAGCCGCTTGGGTCTACGGCACCATCTCCCACGTCCGTCGAGACAGTACCGCTATACGTCCGCAGCGTCCACACCGTGCCATCCGGCGGAAGCGAACTTGCCGCGAAGAAGTGACGCATAGCGTTGAGATACAGGGTGAATCCGTCCACGACCGTGCCGGTCGTCGGATCACCCGCCGTATTCAGCGCGATGGAATGGATCGTCGGCGTCTGCTCCAGCAGCACCGGCGCAGGGCAGCCCGGCCCGACCGCTTCCTCGAATTCGGCCCACATATCGCCGATGCAGAAGAAGTCCCACCACGAGACGACCCCGTCACCATCACCGTCCTCGTTGAGGAATCCCCATGACGACCCGACGTTGCCGCTGAACGGCACGTCAACATTATGTGTCACGTCGCGGATGCTGGCTGCTCCGCCGTTCCATGTCACCCGGAAATCGGCCGCCCGGCCAAATCCACCCAGGTAGTAGCCGTAGTACTGGACCGTCCCCGAGTTGGGGAGACATACGGTGCAGCTGGTGCCCGTGGTGCCCGTCGGGTCCAGCGGCGTGTGGTGCACGGGCACCCACACCGAGTCGACTTCGGCCAGGTGGCCGACGCGAATGTACTGCGCCGGATCAGGGGTCGTCTCCTCCGTGCCGCTGAACCAGCGGGCGCCACCGTGAATCACGTTGGGGGTAACACTCCGTCGGTTCTGCTGTCCTTCCCAGTTGATGAAGTTGATCGATTCATCCTGAACCGCGAGACCGACACTGACGCCCGTCTGGGTGAAGTCTTGCATTCCCAGCGAGAGCAGGGCCGCCTCGTCGTACGGAATCTCGGGGCCCGGCAACGTCGCCTCGGTATCGGTAACGTAGAATCCTTCCCAGGCCGAGATATCGACCGCCACTTCGACCGGCTCGCCATCCACGGTCATATATACCCGGCCGCATTGGCTCTGGAATCTGAAGCCGTCTACGCAGGCTTCCTGCAGGATCGGATCCGGCCTGAAGCTGTCGATGACCGCCGAGACCCGGAACTCTCCCTGGAGCCGCGGCAACGACGGCGCCGCGTCGAAACTGAGCGCATTCGTAGGCGGCATCGGACCGGAGAATATCCCGGTCTCCGGGTCGATGGTCGGCAGCGGCGCATTCGGATCGAGGGCCGCACCGTCGTCTCCCGAGAGGAATCCCGTGATCGCGCCTGCCAGTTCGAGGTTCTGCTCGTCCTGACGGGGCGTTACGGGGAATCCGATTATCGTCGACTCCAGCGAGTACGGACCCGACGCCGCCGAGTTGATGTCGAACGCAGAAACCGCGTAGAAATAGGTGAAGTTGTTCACGACGTCCGAATCTACGTATCCCCACGGAATCCCGGTATCCTCCAACGGGACACCCGGCCAGTTGTCGATCCCGACTTGCTCGACCTGGTTGTCGAAGGCCCTTCCATCCTCGAGACGGAGCACGCCACCGCCGGGTACGAGCGAGGATCCGTTGTTGAACAGCAGGGACAAATTGATCGGGGTGACCTTCAGGAAGTCGTCCGGGCACACTTCCCCGGCCGCGAAACCGATTCGTGTGCCTTCGGGAGTGCTCTCCGACCACTCGGACAGATCGTCGGTCGTTCCGACCGTCTCGCACGTCACGTCCGTGAAACTCGAAGTCGGGTAGTCGTACTGCGCGATAA
>JAENXO010000639.1 GCA_016649455.1 Gemmatimonadota bacterium
ACGCCCGTTCGAGGTGTTCGTGGCGCTCGGAAAGGCGGGCGGACCGGCCATGGCAGATGCCGAGGCGATCGGCCGCCTGATCAGTCTCGGCCTGCGCAGCGGCATCTCACTGCGTTCGGTCCACAAGCAGCTGAGAGGAATTTCCTCCGATCGCGCGGTCGGATTCGGGGCAAACAAGGTGCTCTCCAGCCCGGACGCGATCGCGCAGGTGGTGGAGCGTTATCTGGAGGAGAAGGAAGGGATCCAGCAGTCGCTGCCGATCCCGGAAGTGGGCGCCGCCAAGAAGACGAACGGTGGAACCCAGACTGCAGAGAAGCCGGTAATCCACCGGTTCGAGACGCAGGCGGCGATCCAGTTCATCGGGACCTGCCCGGACTGCGGCTCGAGCCTCGAGTTTGCCGAAGGTTGCATGAAGTGTCACGCCTGCGGCTACAGCGAATGCGGTTGATCTCCGGATCGGCCGTGCGGTAGCGGCCCGGCGGTGTCGTCCTCGCGGACATGCCGCCGGACAACATGGCAGGTGGGACAGCGATAGCCCGGCCTTCGTGGCCGGGCTTCGCATAACCGGGTACCACGTTTTGTGCATCGGGGCTCCTCGCCCCGGATCCGGAGATCGATTAGGCTGTCCCTATAACCCAACCGGCAGGGAGTCATGAAGCAAGTTCTCGTTCTCGGGGCCGGACGAAGCGCCCCGTTCCTGGTCCACCGTCTTCTGGATATGGCGGTCGCGTCGAACTGGTTCATCACGGTCGCCGACCTCGACCGCGCGGCGGCGGAGTGGCTGGTTGCAGGGCATCCGCGCGGAGCGGCGATCCGGTTCGACGTGAACGACGCGGCAATGCGGGACGCCCGAATCTCCCAGGCGGACGTAGTCGTCAATATGCTCGCGCCTGCGTTCCAGCACCTCGTGGCGTGGGACTGCCTGTCGCACGGAACGCACATGCTGTCCGTTTCGTATCGCGACGAAGCGGTCCGGTCGCTGGACGCGGACGCGCACCGCCGGGGTGTGCTGCTGCTTTCCGAACTCGGCCTCGATCCGGGGATCGACCACATGTCGGCGATGGCCCTGCTGGACCGGATTCGGGCGGAAGGGGGGCGGGTCAAGGCCTTTCGCTCCTATGGGTCGGGCGTGCCGGCGCCGGGACAGGACGTGAACCCGCTCAGCTACTGGATCACCTGGAACCCGCGCAACGTCGTGATGTCGGGCGCGAACGGCGCTCAGTACATCGAGAACGGACGGACCAAGCTCGTTCCTCATCACCGGGTGTTCAGGCACACGTGGCCAGTCGATGTCGAAGGCGCCGGCCGGATGGTGGCATACCCGAACCGGGACGCGGTCTCGTACGGCTCCGTGTTCGGACTCGACCATGCGGAGACGATCCTGCGGGCAACGATGCGCTGGCCGGGCTGGTGCGAGACCTGGGACGCGATCGTGCGGCTGGGGCTCCCCAACGAGAGCCTGCGAGTGCACGACCTGGGTAGCCGCTCGGCCCGCGAAGTGCTGGAGATGTTTCTGCCGGGGAGTCGGGACACTCAGGACTCCGGGGCCGAGGAACTGGAAGCACAGGTCGCGCGCCTGCTCGATATTCCTCTCGACGGCGAGGTGATCGC
>JAENXO010000554.1 GCA_016649455.1 Gemmatimonadota bacterium
TACCGGGGAGGCGACGGTGGCGGCGAAGAATTCGCCGAGCAGTCCACGGAGACCCGGTCTTGAGCGGGCCGAATGGCGCGAACGGGCCCGATGCCGGCTCTCTAGCGAGCGTCGGTCTGAGCTGTCCGGTTCCGACCGGCGAAGGCGGCCGGGTTCTGCTCGGACACGGTTCGGGAGGAAAGCTCTCGGCGGCTCTGATCCGCGATCGATTTCTGCCACGGTTTTCGAATCCGGCCCTCGCAGTGCTCGGAGACGGAGCGGAAGTCGTCCTGGGCACGGAGCGGATGGCGATATCGACAGACACGTTCGTCGTCAGTCCGCTGGAGTTCCCGGGTGGCGACATCGGCCTGCTGGCCGTGCACGGGACACTCAACGATGTCGCGATGATGGGAGCCGAGCCCGTCTGCCTGAGCACCGGTTTCGTGCTCGAAGAGGGCCTGTCACTAATTCTCCTCGACCGTGTGCTCCAGTCGATGGCGGACGCGGCGCGACAGGCCGGTGTTCCGATCGTTACGGGCGATACCAAGGTCGTCGAGCGTGGCAAAGCCGACGGCATGTTCATCAACACGACGGGGGTCGGACGGCTGCGCGCTGACTTCCGGCCAGCACCGGATCAGGCTTGCCCTGGCGACGTGGTGATCGTGAGCGGGCCGATCGGCCGGCACGGAATCGCCGTGATGGCCGCGCGGGAAGGCCTGGGGTTCGAGGTCGACTTGGAGAGCGACACGGCGCACCTCGGACCGCTGGTCGAGAGCCTGCGCGCCGCCTGTGGGCCGCATGTTCGGGCCCTGCGGGATCCGACGCGGGGCGGAGTAGCCAGCGCGCTCAACGAGATCGCGGCCGCGTCGGGCGTGGCGATCTCACTCGAAGGTGCGGCGATTCCGGTTCCGGTGCCGGTGGCCGCCGCGTGCGAGGTGCTCGGACTCGATCCGCTCTACGTGGCGAATGAGGGCGTCTTGATCGCGGTTGTTGCGGCAGGCGCGGCAGATCTGGCTCTGCAGGCGCTTCGTGCGCACCCGGTGGGGGGCGGTGCCGTTAAGATCGGCGAGGTGGGAGAAGGGCCTGCTGGAATGGTCACGTTGCGGACCGGACTCGGCGGCAGCCGGGTCGTGGACATGCTGCCCGGCGATCAGTTACCCAGGATCTGCTGACGGGTCAGTCCGGTCCGTTCCAGTCGATCTTCAACCGCACGCCGGCCAGAACGACATCGCTCACCGATGCCAGCAGTAAAATCTCGTACTCGCCGGGCGGGCAGTCGATGACATCGACGCTCGAATCGTCGATCGTGATATCCAGGTCCGTGGCGGCCCCCGGGGAGAGGGAAGTGATACGGTTCGGGTGAATGGTCATTTCAAACTCCGGACAGAGGATACTCTCGAGCGGGAGTTGTCCGGTTGCGGAATTCGCCCCAACCACGATGGGACCCAGCTGACCGGCACTGACATTCGACAGGGTCACGGTTGAATCGCGCTGGGACCCGAATTCGATGTCGCTCGAGGGCGTAAATGCCAGATCTCCGAAACCCGGTCCGACCGGATCGTCATCGCCACACGCGCCGAATGCGCCGACTGCAGCCAGCACCACCACCGTGTGCGTCCACCGGACCGGTCGGTTCATGGTCTCGCCCCACCACTGGAATCCATGTTCATTCGTCGTCCCATGATCACCCGGGGATCGCTCTTGCCCGCCCACTGTACACCGCAGACGGCCATCGTTTCCCCACGATCTGTTACAGGACGGCGAGCGGCCCTCATGCTCACCAGGCATCCGGCTCTCCAGTTGACGCGAAGCGAATCCGGACTCATTTTGACTAGCTGTTGCAGAATCAGCAAGCGGGCGCCGACGGCGCCCGCGAAACGGGCCGCGAGCCGGAGACCAAAGATGAAAACCGGGATTCATCCTGAATACATGTCGTCGAAGATCACCTGCGCCTGCGGCAGGGTGACCGAGACATACGCAACCGTCGAAGAGCTGCACGTCGAGA
>JAENXO010000020.1 GCA_016649455.1 Gemmatimonadota bacterium
ATCATGACGCGGCAGTTCGCCACCATGATCAACGCGGGTCTTCCGCTCGTGCAGGCCCTGGACATCCTGGTGAAGCAGTCGGACAACAAGATGCTGAAGTCGTCGCTGGAAGGCGTCCTGCACGACGTCGAGTCCGGGAATACGCTGGCCGACGCGCTCGGTCAGCATCCTAAGATCTTTTCGCACCTGTATGTAAATATGGTAGCAGCGGGTGAGACCGGCGGTATCCTGGACACGATTCTTCTACGACTCTCCGTATTCCTGGAAAAAACGGAAGCCCTCGCCCGCAAGGTGAAGGGCGCGATGATCTACCCCGGCGTGATCAGTTTCGTCGCCGGGTCGGCGATCGTCATTCTGTTGCTGTTCGTGATTCCGACATTCCAGACGATGTTCCAGAGTTTCAACCAGGAGCTTCCGCTTCCGACACGTATCGTGATCGGCATGTCCGCGTTCCTGCAGAGCTACTGGTGGGCGCTGCTGGCAGGACTGATCGGGGCCGTCTGGCTGTTTCGGCGGTGGCTTGCCACGTCCAACGGGCGCCTCCTGTTCGACAAAGTGCTGCTCCGCGTGCCGATCCTCGGCACGCTGGCTAGGAAGTCCGCGGTGGCGCGCTTCACCCGTACGCTGGGAACACTTCTGAGCTCCGGTGTTTCGATTCTGGATGGGCTCGAAATCACGGCCAAGACGTCCGGCAACCGCGTCATTCACGACGCGATCATGAACAGCCGCACCTCGATCGCCGGCGGTGAGTCGATTTCGGAACCTCTCCGACAGTCGGGTGTGTTCCCGCCAATGGTGACCCAGATGATCAACGTCGGTGAGGAGACGGGCGACCTCGACGGGATGCTGTCGAAGGTGGCCGATTTCTACGATGAAGAGGTGGACGTGGCCGTCGAGTCGCTGTTGAAGGCCATGGAGCCGGCGATGATCGTGATCCTCGGTACCGTCGTGGGTGGGATGATCGTCGCCATGTATCTTCCGATCTTCGGAATCATCAACACGATCCAGTAAACGGGGCCGTTCGCCGGCACCCGGAAACGGCCTTCGGGAGCGGCATGGGAGACTGCGCAGGACTGATCGGACTTCGAGAAGCCGAGCTGACGTCGAGGCTCGGGGAGCCTGCTAGGCGCCGGACCGTCGGTGCGGACGCGTGGCTGATCTTCGATTCCGCCGAGCTGCAGCTCCGGGTTCGCTGCGCCCCGAACGGCGACGGCCGGACACTCCGCGTCGCATCCTGGACGGCTTCGTTCGAGAAAGGGTTCGAGACGCTGGGCGACGCGGCCCGATCCGTCGGCCTGTGGCCCATGGCCGGGCCTGACGAATCAGCCGACTGCGTTGAAATGCCTCTTATTCGACGCCCGCTCCCGTGTCCGGCGAAGGGGACCGTCTACTCACTTACTGCCACTGTGCGGTATGGCCTGTTCACCCGGGTCTCCGTGTTCGACGAGGAGCCTGACTGGCTCTGACCGCCCCACCATGACCGGGAACGGACGTCGTCCGGTCTTGCATCCTGCAACTCCCGACCTATCATTGGTCCGTTCGGTAGTGCGTTTCGCCGGGGTTCGCGAGCAGACAGGGCTCCACACACCCCGACAGCCGCCCCCTCCAGATCGGAAACGAGTACCGGTTGCTCCGAGTCCTGAAATCCGAGCGCAGGCTGGCCGCCGCCCTCGAGCCGCTCCAGATCCTCTACTGGATCTACGCGGCGCGTCTGGTGATCGCGCTGGCTGTGTTCGGCGCGGCACTGCTGGTGTCGCAGGACTTCGGGTGGGAGTCCGTCTCCCTGGTAAGCCGCGAGGGGACGGCGATCGCCGTGGCCGGGCTTGCGGCAGCGGCATTTCTCACTCCGCTCGCGTACTTCTGGAGTCACCGGCGAAGGGTTCAACCGGGCCCGATGTTCCTGATCTCCCAGGCGCTTCTCGATATCTTTGTCGCGAATGCAGTCGTCCACATCACCGGTGGATACGCAAGCCCGTTCGTCTCGCTATTCATCGTCCTGGCGGCGGCATACGCGCTCATCGTGTCGCTGCCGGCGGCACTGCTCGTGGCGCTCGGCACCGGCCTCGTGTACCTGGTCGACAACCTCGTCACCTCGCCGGACAGCGCGATTCCCGGCCTGCTGGTTATCCAGGTGGCGATGTTCACGCTCGTCGCGGTCGTTACGAGTCTGATTGCCGTGCGACTCCGGCTGGTTCGGCACCAGCTCGGAAGCGTTGAGGGTGAGCTCCGCAGACTCGCCCTGGACACGGCTGACGTACTACGAATCATCCCTTCCGGGGTGATCACGGTGGACGACCAGGCGAAGCTCGTTTACCTGAATCTCGCGGCTTCGGAGTTACTGGGGGTAGACGTTGCCCGGACGCTGGGGCACGACGTGGTGCCCGTGTTCGAGCGGCGAGCCCCCGAGCTCGCCAGGGCAATTGACGAAACTGTCCGTCAGGATCGCCGGATCTTGAACCGCGAAATCGAGATCCAGACCCCGACGATTTCCGGCTACGGCGTCGCGGGGAAGCTCGACGGAGGTCGGGCGACGGACGGAGACTCCGGTGAGGCCAGGCCGGCGCGAGCGCCGGGCGGCGCCCCCGTCGTGCCGATCTCGGTGAGCTCCACCACGCTCCTCGGAGCCAGCGGCGGGGCGTCGTACGTCTTTCTCCTGCAGGACCTGAGACCGGTGAGGCAGCTCGAGGACCTCAGGCTGCGCACTGGACGGCTCGAAGCCGTCGCCGAGTTTTCGGCTTCGCTCGCCCACGAATTCAAGAACCCCCTGGCCTCCATTCGAAGCGCCGTGGAACAGCTGTGCGGGCGGACGTTCGAAGATGACGACGACCGCATCCTCGGGCGTCTGATCGTCCGTGAAAGCGACAGATTGGACGGAATCCTGAAGGAATTCAACGACTTCGCGCGGGTGGACGTGACGGAGCGGAAGCCGATCGACGTCGACGAACTCGTCAGGGATGTCCTGGAAACGGCCGGCCGCCACCCGGTGGCGGAAGGACGTGCGAGCATCGAGAGCGAGAGACTCGATGACCTCGAGGGCTTGTGGGGCGATCCCGAACTGCTTCACCGGTCGCTGTTGAACCTGGTTCTCAACGCCTTGCAGGTCGGGGATCCCGAGAACCCCGTGCACGTCCGGATCATCTCCGACTCCCTGCGCCCCGACATGGTCCCCGGTGAGATCGCGCTCGGCAACCCGGTTCGAATCCGGGTAATGGATGACGGTCCCGGGATCGACCCGGACGATCTTCCCCGAATCTTCGATCCGTTCTATACCCGCCGACCGGGAGGCAGCGGTCTCGGCCTGTCGATCGCGCACCGCGCAATTCAGGCGCACGGCGGGGCGCTGCTGGCGAGCTCGATTCCAGGCGAGGGTGCCACATTCGCGATCGTGCTTCCTCGGCGCACCGGGCGCGGTCGTCTGAGAGGGATCGGCGGGGCTCCGGATGGGGTTCCTTCGCCGGGCGACGAGGACGAAGACAACGACGACCCGTCGGGTGACGCTGCGGTGAGTGCTGCCGCCCGGACCCGCACCATCTGAACCAGCGAGGCGCCCACGGCGGCGCCCTCACACACAGAGGTTGGAGATGCGAGACAGACCGTTGCTGCTGTTGATCGACGATGAACAGAGCCTCGTCGAAAACCTCACCGTGCTCCTGAAGCGCGAAGGCTTCGACGTGATCTCGGAGCTCACGGGGTCGGGAGGCCTGCAGCGATTCCGTGACGAAGCGCCTGACATCGTGCTGTCGGACGTCAGGATGCCCAAAGTGACCGGGATCGACGTGCTGGAAGAGATCAGACGCAGCAGTCCAGAAACGCCGGTAGTCCTGATGACCGCCCAGGCGTCTCTGCAGTCCGCCATTCAGGCTGTAAACCTCGGCGCGACCCATTACGTCCAGAAGCCGTTCAAGAACGACGAGATGATCGCCGTGTTGAACAGGTCACTCGATTGGGGCCGCCTCAAGACCGAGAATGCGGGTCTGAAGCGCGAGCTGAAGAAGCAGCAGACACTGAAGGCCGGCAAGCCGATTGGCGTGAGTCCGACATTCGAGCTCTCCCTCGGACTGGCGGAGGACGTGGCCGAGAGTGAATCGACGATCCTCATCGTAGGTGAAAGCGGAACCGGGAAGGAAGTGTTTGCACGCTATATCCACGACCTCTCATCGCGCTCGACCCGGCGGTTCCTGTCTCTCAACTGCGGCGCGCTACCTGAGGGACTCCTGGAGTCCGAGCTGTTCGGGCACGTTAAGGGCAGCTTCACGGGGGCGGTGAAGGACAAGGAAGGGCTGTTCGTCGCCGCGTCCGGGGGCACGTTCTTTCTCGACGAAGTTGGTGAAATGGCCCCGTCCACGCAGGTCAAGCTCCTGCGCGTACTTCAGCAGCGAGAGGTGATTCCTGTCGGCTCGACCGAAGCGGTCAACGTGGATGTCCGGCTCATCGCCGCGACGAATCGGGATCTCGAGCGGGACATCGAAGAAGGTCGTTTCCGCCGGGATCTGTATTATCGACTCAACGTCATTTCGCTCGAGTTGCCCCCGCTCCGGTTGCGGAAGGAGGACATTCCCCTCCTCGCCGAGCACTTCCTGTTGAATCAGTCTGGCGAAGATGAGCCCAAGAAGCTGTCTCCCAAGGCGCTGCAGGTGCTGCAGGAATACCACTGGCCCGGCAACGTGCGCGAGCTCGAAAACGTAATCGAGCGAGCCGTGGTGCTCACGGCCGGGAACTCGATCAAACCCGACGCCTTCCCCACCCGGCTGCGAGAAAAGCCTGCCGAGCCGCTGGTGCAGGATCGTCCGGCTCCGAACCCGGCCCTCGAGATCATCGAACGGGCGTATATCGAGCACGTTCTCAATGCCGAAGGTGGCAACAAGACGAAGGCCGCGGAGGTCCTGGGCATCGATCCGAGTACCCTGTATCGCAAGATCAAGCGCTACGATCTGGATGAATGAGCGGACCCGAACATTATTGCATATACGACGCAATGTCTTGCAGGGTGCAACTACACTTGCACGGGCGGAGACGGGTGGATTCCGGCACTCAGGCGTCATGTCATGTGACCGTAACGAGTTAACGGTCCGTTGAAGGTGGGGCACGAGGGTTGCTCTGTCCGGGGCGGAAGGATGGAGTATCCGACGTCGATCGTCGATTGAACATGAGTATCACAAGTGCCGGACCCCAGAACCCATGGAGGGACAATGCTCCGCGACACGAAGGGCTTCACGCTGATTGAGCTGCTGATCGTAGTCGTGATCATCGGCATTCTTGCCGCGATCGCGATTCCGCAGTTCGCCAGCACGAAGGAAAAGGCGTTCGACGCCACGGCCAAGAGCGATGTTCGCAACGCCATGGCCTCGATGGAGGCGTACTTTGCCGACAGCCAGACGTACGCTGACGCAGCGACCGTCCTGGTGTCCGGCAGCTTCACGACCAGCACGGGCATCACGATCAATGCTGGTGGATCGGCCGGTGGCTACCAGGTAACGGCTTCGCACAGTAGCTCGGGCAACAGCTACTGGGTCGACGTCGGTGGCGGCTCTGCGACCGAGGGCAAGATCCAGCAGAACTGACCTGACAGGAGGGTGGATCGAAGTTTGATTCACCTGCCGAGTTGAACGAAGGCGCAGCGGCCTATACCGCTGCGCCTTCGTTCCTTGATTCACGACCAGCGCGCGGGGGACGCTTGGAGATCGTGAAGCAGCCGATTCTGCCCGGGCCGGGTGCATCCGATCTTCCGAGTCGAACCGAGAGACGGACGATTCTGGTCGCCGCGGGCTTGCTGGCAGCAGCGTCATTCGTACTCTTCTGGCCCGTCCTGTTCGGCGGCCGAACCCTGTTCGGCAGGGACATTACTCCGTTCTTCTACCCGATGAAGCACGTGCTGGTCGAGTCGATTCGATCCGGGACCGTGCCGTTCTGGAATCCGGGGATCGTGAACGGAGAGCCGTTCTTCGCATCGCTGCAGCCCGGGGTCCTGTATCCGGGAAGCCTGCTGCTATACCTGCTTCCGCTGTCGGTGTCTTTCGATTGGCTTGTGGTGCTCCACTTTCCACTCGCGGGTGTGGGGCTCTTCCTGCTCCTCAGGCGCTGGGGCCGGTCACCGGCCGCGGCATGGGTAGGCGCTGCTGCATTCATGCTCGGCGGGTATCTCGTTTCAATCGGGAATTTCCCCAACAATCTGCAGACCGTGGCGTGGATACCGTGGCTGTTCCTTGCATGGGACAGGGTTCTCGAGCGGATATCGGGCACGCGAGTGGCCGCTTTCGCCGGCGTGTGCGCCGTCGCCTTTCTCGGCGGCGAACCGCAGATGCTGGGAATCGCCCTTGTCCTGATTCTCGTGCATGGACTGTTGCGAGTCGAACAACGGCCGGCGAGCCGCGGCCGGCAATTGTTCGGTTTCGCGGTCGGCGGTGTCGTGGCGCTCGCGCTGGTGGCCGTTCAGCTCGTTCCGTTTATCGAGTACGTGCTCAATTCGGTCCGCGCGATGCCGGTCGGGCTGGACTACGCGTCCTCGCGCTCCCTGGAATTCACCGGGATGTCGCACCTGGTAGCACCGCCGGTGCTCGACGCTGGCGCCCACGGTTTTACCACCCGATTCCTCGCGGCCACTGAAGTACCCTGGATTCTCAGTGCCTATCCGGGAGCCGTTACCGTAGCCCTCGCGCTGGTCGGCCTCGGCGGGGCAGGGAGGAGACGAGCAGTATTCTGGGTCGGCTCGGCGATGCTTGGGGTGCTGCTAGCCCTGGGTGCGAACGGGATGCTGTATCGGCTGCTGTTCGATGCTATCCCGGTGTTCCAGGCATTTCGATATCCGGAAAAATTCCTCGTGCTTCCGGCGCTGGCCTGTCCGATTCTCGCCGCTTGGGGTGCGGATGCCGCGATCAGCGGCGGGAGTAAGACTCGGGGGCCTGTGGTCCTGGCCGGAGTGGCGGTCGCGTACGGAGCTGTCTTCCTGGTGCTGGCGGCGGCTCCTGACATCCTTGTACGGGCGTGCGCCGGAGTACTGGACGGAATTCGCCTGTGCGCGAACGCGCAGGAGTCGGCCCGCCTGTATGCGGGGACTGTGGGGCGCATCGCCTTGCTTGCGGCTCTGGCGGCCGCCGCAGTGGCAGTCGGCGGACGGGGCAAGCTTCGACCGGAGGCGGTCGTCGGGTTGCTCGGAATACTCGTTTCGGCAGACCTGATCGCCGCCCATGCGAGTGTGAACCCATCGGTAGAGTCGCGGATCTACGACGAGCCTGTCTGGCCGGCACAGGTGTTGACTGAGCTTGGAGTCGATCCCGAAGCGTACCGATTCCGCGGGACTTCACACCGTGCAGGTATGGGGAGCATCGTTACGGTTCCAGGCGCCCTGGAGTTGTCAAATCTGTATCTCGACCTCCAGACCATGGGTCCGAACGTCGGTCAGTTGTATGGCTTCATGCACCAGGACGGTCTTCAGGGAGTGGAACTTCGGTCTGTCGCGATGACGAACGACGCGGCACTCAATGGTTGGGCTGACGACCCTGTCCGATTTCTTCGAGCGATGAATGTTCGATGGTACGCTGATCCCACGACGACCGCAGACTCCCTGGGACAGTTGCGCCTGGTCGCCCGCCACCCGGACCTCCCTCTGCGGCTGTTCGAGGTACCAGACCCTTTGCCTCGCGTCTGGCTCGCGTCACAGTGGGAGGAGGCGCCAAACGCCGCGCAGGCCCTGCTCCGGACGCTGGAGTCCGGTTTCCCACTTGGAAAGAGGGTCGTACTCGAGGACAACCCGGACGCGGCGATCCCCGGCGTTTCCGGTCGAATTGTGGCGGTCGAGTACGAGCAGAATCGGATCCGGGTACGGACGACGACGGGCGGCCCGATGGTGCTGGTGGTGAATGACAGGCACTACCCGGGCTGGACGGTGCAGGTGAACGGAGACCCGGCTGCCATGCTCCGAGCGTCCGGGATCTTCCGCGCCGTGGTTGTTCCGGCAGGGGAGAGCGTGGTGGAAATGAAGTTCCGGCCGACCGGGCTGCTGCCCGGGGGCATATGTAGCCTGGTCGGGCTCGGCACGCTCGGTTTCCTGTTGCTGTCGCCGTCGGGCAGGCGGTACATCGACCTCGACCAGATCGCCCGGGAGCGGGCGTGAATCCGCCAGGCATCGATGGGATGAAGGTGAATTCGGTCACGTCGCCACCGCGCGGCGCCGTGAGTGCAATGGCACTTGCGTTCTTCATCGTCGCCATGGTCGCGATGTTCGCGACCCAGCGAGATTACGGGGTCGTGAGCGATGTCTCGAACTACTTCTTCAACTCCATCCGTCAGCTGGCGTGGTTTGAGGACCTGTGGCAGGCGCTGCTCGACGGTCAGCCGAGCGCGGCCCTGAATCGCGAGTCGGTTCTCGAGCATTGGCGAGTGGACCCGGCGCGCATTCCGCATCCACCCCTGTCGCGGGAGATCAGTGGTCTAAGCTGGCTCCTGTTTCGTGATGTGTTCGACACCGTGGGAGCGTATCGGGTCGGCGTCATGCTCGCCTATGCGGCGCTCACGGCTGCCTGCGCGACGTTCACGGCGAATTCTTCCGGCTCGATCACGGCCGGAGTCGGTGCCGGACTCACGGTCCTCACCATGCCGGTGCTGTTCGCCCACGGGCACTTTGCGCATACAGATCTGTTCCTGGCGGCGTTCTGGTTTGCCTCCGCCTCCTGCCTGTACCGTTGGGTGGAGGATTCCCGGCCGGCCATGCTCTTTACAGCGGGCCTGCTGCTCGGGGCAGCGTTGGCCACGAAGTTCACTGGCCTCCTTCTCGCACCGGTTCTGGGGTTGTGGCTGGTATTGCGGAGACCTCGCGATGCCGCGTGGGCGATTCTCATTCTCGCGGTGTGCGCCGCGGCTGTGTTCTTCCTGTCAAATCCGGTGTTGTGGGTCGATCCGAAGCTGGGGATCGCCGACTACTTCGGGGCAGGCCTGGAGCGGGCGGAGGGTATCGGTGGGAGGATCCAGACCCAGTATTTCGGTCAATTCTACACGTACCGGGGTCCATGGCACTATCCATTCGTGTGGACGGCGATCGTGATTCCGCCGACCCTGCTCCTGTCCATCGTGGCGGGCCTGTTCGACCGACGCCGCTGGGGAGTGATTGGTTTCTGTCTGCTGAACGCGGCGGTGTTGTATGCGGCGCTGCTGATGCCCTCCGCCCCCATGCACGACGGAGTGCGGCTGTTTCTCGCGGCGTTTCCATTCTTCGCCGTCCTGTCGGGAATCGGCGTCGCCTTCCTGGCGGACAGGCTCGGCCAGCTGCTTCCGTCCAACTACAGACCGAAGATGCCCCTGGTGACGGCGGTGGTGCTGCTCGCTCTCTTCCTGCCGGCCGCGGGAGCAGTCGTTCGAACCCACCCTTATCAACTGTCGTACTTCAACCTGCTGATCGGGGGAATCCACGGAGCAGCCGAAAAGGGACTCGAGGTCACGAATCTCAAGGAAGTTCTCAACGACGAGGCGCTGGAGGATCTCTCGGCATTGATCCCGGATGATGCGGTCCTCGATGCCGGGTTCCTGTTCGAGGAGATCTGTTTCTATCAGAATCTGGACCGAGCGCCTCGCGGCTGGTCAGTTGAAGTCGAATGGCCCCGCAGTGATCCCGTCGGATCGAAGCTGAACCTGATTTGCGCGGGCGACCCGGTCAGGGCACCCGCGGCCGTGGACCGGCCGTCAGGAACGCCAGACTTTCTCCTGGTCCTCAACCGAAAGGCCATGTGGCGCCCCATGGAGTTGGCGATCAATGGACAGAATGCTCAACCGTATTACCAGGTGAAGCTCGACGGCGTGCCCCTGCTGAGCTTGTATCGCCTGCAATGAATCTCCCGGGATTGACCTCGGTAATTCGAAGAGGGGCGAGCTGGCGAGCGCGGGCTCTGTGGACGGCCGCGCTCGCGGTGATCGCGCTTGCCTGGCTCATTCCCGACCTCGAACGCCCGGGCGTGAGCTGGGATGAGCCCGAATATTTCTCGTCAGCGCGGCGGATTCAGACCTGGGTTGCGGACCTGGTGGCGGATCCAGCTGCTGCGCTTCAGCCTGACGCCGTCAGGGCCGCCTGGGATCCCCCCGAGCGCGACTACTTCAATCCTCACCCACCCGTGTACAAGGAGGGCATGGCCCTGTCGGAGGCCCTGTTCGGCCGGGCGCTCGGCCCCGTGGCTGGATTCCGGCTTTCCTCCGCATTTCTGTTCGCCATTCTCATCGCGGCAGTCGCGTGGACCGTGTCCGGCGCCGCAGGGATCACAGCCGGGGTCTCCGCCGGAGTTTCTCTGCTGCTGATGCCAAGGGTGTTCGGCCACGCGCATCTTGCCGCCACGGACATGCCTCTCGCCTGCTTCTGGACGGTTGCGACTCTTGCGTTCGCCGCTTTCCTGCGTCGCGGTGGGGGGTGGCGTCTCGCGCTGGCCGCCGTGGCCCTGGGCCTTGCGATGGGCACCAAGTTCACGGGCTGGCTGCTTCCTGTGCCGCTGCTCGCGTGGGCAGTTCTCGAGCGCCGCTGGTGGCGCTGGTTCGTCCTCGTTCCGGGTGCTCTTCTGGTATGGTATGCAGTCGTGCCGACCGCCTGGCACGATCCGTTGGATGTCGCCGTCAGGCTATTCGGTGAAAGCCTGAACCGGGGCCGGGCGACTCCATTTACCACATTCTATTTTGGGACGGTGTACCCATACGTCGTACCGTGGCATCAGCCGTTCGTGATGACGCTCATCACGGTTCCGGTCGGAATTCTGTCGCTGTCCCTGATCGGCGCGATTGACTCCTTCCGGAGTCGGACAATTCTCCGACCGGACGATTCCAGGGTCGCCCTGGCCCGTCTAAGTCTACTCCAGATCGGTTTCTTCCTGTCGCTGATGGCACTGCCGAGTTCGCCGAATCATGACGGAGTCAGACTCTTCCTGCCGCTGTTCCCGTTCATGGCCGTGCTCGGCGGGTTGGGCTTCGCGCGACTCATCGGCTTCATGGGCGAGAGACTCGAGCAGCACGGGGCTCTGGTCGGCGGGCTCCTGCTCGGAATCGTGTTCTTCTTTCCGGCCTGGCGGCAGACGACCCGTATTTCGCCGTACTACCTGTCCTACTACAACGAGCTGATCGGCGGACTGCCGGGTGCGGCACGTTCCGGCATGGAGGTCTCCTATTGGTATGATGCAATTACGCCGGAATTCCTTGCCCGGGTCGAACAGGAGCTTCCAGAGGGAGCGGCTGTCATGACCTGGCCGACCTGGAAGTACTTCGAGGAGCTTCAGGCCATGGGGCTTTTGAGATCGGATATTCGCGTCGGCCAGGAGTGGCCGTCACCGTACCTTTTGCTGCTCGCCCGCAAGTCCACGCTGCTGCCGCCGTTCCTGGGTGTGTACGAGAACGTTCAGCCGGTACTGGCTGTGGAGCTGGACGGAGTAGAGCTGGCGGCCCTGTATGTCTGGTCGAAGGACCCGGAGATGATCTCCCCGGAACCGGAAGGAGACGAACATTGAGAACCCTCGACGCGATCGTCCCGATCTACAACGAGGAAGCAATTCTCCCGGAGCTGCACCACAGGCTCACATCGGTGCTCGGCGGACTGCCGTACGACTGGAGAATTCTCTACGTGGACGACGGAAGCGCGGACGGCTCGCCCGATCTCCTGGCGGACTATTCAGACCAGGATTCGAGGGTGTGCATCCTGCATCTAGCTCGCAATTTCGGACAGCAGCCCGCAATCGCCGCCGGGTTGGCTGCTTCGGACGCAGACGCCGTTGTCCTGCTGGACGGGGACCTCCAGGATCCGCCGGAAGTGATCCCGGACCTGGTCCGACGGTGGGAGGATGGCTACGAGGTCGTGTTCGCCATAAAGGAGAAGCGAAAGGAATCCGCATTCAAGCGGGCGATGTTCGCGGCATTCTACCTGCTGCTTGGAAGGCTGAGTTCCGTCGAGATCCCGCCGAACGCCGGGAATTTCTCTCTCATGGATCGCTCGGTGGTAGACGCAGTCAACGCGATGCCGGAGCATCACCGGTACATCAGCGGACTCCGGGCATATGCGGGTGGACGTCAGATTGGAGTCGTATTCGAGCGTGCCGCCCGACACGCCGGCGAGCCGAGGCAGTCTCCGCGAAAGCTCCTCCGTATGGGGTTCGACGCGCTGTTCGCCTTTTCCGAGGTCCCGCTCCGCCTTGCGACGCTCGCGGGCTTCGTGGTCTCCGGGATCGCGTTCATCGTCCTGCTGAGGGTGCTGTGGGCCCGTCTGGTGTCGGGCACTGCGATCGAAGGATGGGCATCGGTGATGACCTCGGTCCTGTTCATCGGGGGAATCCAGTTGATCGCGATTGGTGTGATCGGCGAGTACATAGGGCGCATCTACAACGAATCGAAGCGACGACCGGCCTGGATCGTGGCTCGCTCACGTAACCTGGCCCCGAGGCGCGACGCACCCACGGCGGCGTCCGACGCACGAGTCGACTGAGATCTCCATGGATCGCGAACAATACGACAAGCTGGCCTGGCTCGAGGACCGGTCATGGTGGTTCCGGCTCAAGCGGGAGATCGTGTTCGACTGGCTCGATCGGGAGCTGATACGCTCCGGAGTCTTGGGCGACCCGACCATTGTCGACCTGGGGTGCGGGGCCGGGGGAACTCTGACGCGTCTTCCGTTCGCCGCGACGGCGATCGGTCTCGAATACGACAACGAGGAGGTCCAGGAAGCGCAGCGCCGGGGAGTTCGCTGTCTGGTCCGGGGAAACGCGGGAACGTTACCGTTCCGCTCGGGCAGCTGTGATGCGATCCTGATGCTCGATGTGCTCGAGCACCTGGCAGACGATCGGAGCGCCCTGTCAGAAGCGCACCGGGCGCTCTCCAGGGACGGCTTTCTACTGGCCACCGTTCCTGCGCATCCCTTTCTCTGGTCCCCACATGACGAGGCGTTTCACCACGAGCGCCGGTACCGAAGGCCGGAACTTACCGGGAAGCTCCTGGACGCGGGGTTTCACCTGTCGCGACTCTCGTACGCGTTCGCAACGGCTTTTCCGCTCGCCTGCCTGATCCGGCCTGCGAAGCGTCTTCTGGCGCGTGCCGGGATCGCTGACGATCGGGCCGATGACTTTCGCCTTCTCCCGGTGCAACTTGAAAATCTAGCCTACGCGGTAACGCACTGGGAAGCCGTGTGGCTGAGAGAGCGCGCGTTGCCGTTCGGGCTCTCACTCGCGGTGGTGGCGCGAAAGGTACCACTCGCGGAGATCGACCGGGAGCGTTCGCCCCCAGCTGACTCGGGAGCGATGACGGCCGGATGAGTCCCAACCCCGAGAAACTGGGGTGGAGACCGGTAGCGTCACGGGTGGGGAACGAGGGGAGAGACAGTGCGGCAGGCAGGGTATACGCTGGTGGAGCTCCTGATCGGACTGGTGCTGCTGAGTACGATATTCGCGCTCGGGTGGTCCGGGCTGCGTCGCGCACGCGACGCGGCTGCGCTCGAGGGGGCTGCGCGCTCCGTCATGCGTCAGTTGACGCTCGGAAGAAATATCGCCGTGGCCCGCCGCGAACCGGTCCGCCTCCGCGCCGGGCCGACCGATCTTGCCCTGTACGCGGCCGATGGAAGTCGCCTGTCCGCGCTGGACATAGGTCCGGGCGGAGAACTTCCGGTCGACTCTGTCGATGTGCGACCATCCACGATCCGGTTCAATGCGCGAGGACACGCGGGCGCTGGCAGCATATACCTGTGGAAAGGCCGCCGAGGAATCCGTCTCGTATGCAATTTTCTGGGGAGGGTGAGGCGCGAGACAGTTTCAGCGCCATGAAGAATCGTCGGCCACGCCACGGATTCGGCGTTCTGCACGCCTCCCGACCGCGATTGTCAGCGGTGGATCGGTATTCGGAGAGTCGGGTCAGGTGACGGCGCGGAGGTCGAATACGGCCGGTTCAGTACTGGTAGAGATCCTTATCGCCATGTCATTAATGATGATAGGAGTCCTCGCGATCGCCGCCGGAGGGCGCTCCGTGCGTGTCCAGGCGGAATTGGCCTCACGCCGGGCAGCAGAAGCACTCGCGGCACAACAGGTGCTCGAACACGGACATGTAGGAGCACCCGGGGATTCGTCAGGAGTCGACACGGTGTCGATCGGGATTCACAAGGTGCGAATACGGGTCGAAAGACGGGATTCCGTGCCCGGTCTTACATGGATCCGGGTGCAGGCTGACGCCGATGCCGGAAGCGTTCCATGGGAGGTCGAGACATGGCGCCGGATCCCTTGAGAGCCGTTGCGCAGTCCGTGCAAACGGGCTTTCTTAAACGGAATGGTGTTTTGTTGACCCGGACCGCGGAACCGGGCCTACAGGTGCCCGCGAGTCGTTTGACACGATCTGGAAGGATGTCTAGTATGTGGCTCAACTGCCACACAGAGCCCAACTCTAAACGGTTGAGCGGCTTGCCGGTATGACACCGTTTGGTTTCGGCCGTAAGAGACGCTCGGTC
>JAENXO010000519.1 GCA_016649455.1 Gemmatimonadota bacterium
CTCGGGGTAACTCCGGATCTGGTGGCATTCGGCAAGAAGACGCAAGTATGCGGTGTGATGTCTACGCGCCGGATCGACGAAGTCGAACAGAACGTGTTCCATGTGTCGTCACGCATCAACTCCACCTGGGGCGGGAACCTGGTGGACATGATCCGCTGCGCACGATACCTCGAGATTATTCGGGACGAGAACCTGGTCGCGAACGCCGCCCGGGTCGGAGAGTACTTCCGTCAGCGCCTGGTTGAGCTGGAGGAGGAATTCGCGGGAATCGTCGACAACGCGAGAGGGCGGGGGATGTTCCTCGCATTCGATCTGCCGGATGGCTCGATGAGGAACGACCTCAGGACCCGGTGCTGGGACGCCGGCCTGGCGACGCTGACCTGCGGTCCCCGGTCTCTCAGGTTTCGGCCGGCGCTCGTATTCTCCGAGGACGATGTGGACCGATCTCTGGTCATCCTGCGGGCAGCACTGCGAGAGGTCAGCAAGACCGGCGGCTGACTCAAGCCAGAAGTCGCAGCCGTATCTGCGGATCAGAGGCGCGTGTTTCTGCGCCCCTGATCCGCATCATTCCCGATCGACTCCTCTGCGTAGCTGACCAGGCGTTCCCGCCGGAGTAGCCTCACGAACGCACCGAGTCGTTGCTCGACGGGCTCCGCTGCCGCTCCGAACGTCTCACGGACTTCTTCCACTACCTGGCCGACAGTCGTGCTCCCGTCGAACCGGCGCCAGGCGAAAGAGCCTGTCGAGTCGAGCCGGAGCCGGGGAGTGCCGAGCCAGTGATCCACCCGGGCGCCGATTCCCGACAGCCCCCTCTCCCGCGGGCGTCTCCGCTGCAACACGACAGTGTCGTCCTCGTCGTGCCACTCCGCCTCCCGGACCGGGTGTACATGGAGCAGATTCACACCCTCCAGAGGGTCCACCCGTCTGCCCCTGATTCGACTGAGCATCGTGGCAGTCCGTCTACCTCTGGTGCGCCGAGCGAGTGATCGCACGCAGCGGTAGCCATGCGAGAAGACCGATGATGACCGGGTAGATCAGCAGTCCGAGCAGGAAACTCGGCTCTCCAGACGGTGTGAGCGCCGCCTTCCAGCGCCCCAGCGCAGGCATGAAGTCGGACCCCATGTAGAGGAATGCCAGCGTCACCGCCATGAGCGATTCTCCTGCGATGAAGCCTGACGACATGAGAATCCCCTGGTTGGTCGCCGCCGTCCGTTGCTTGTCTGACGCCCCCCGGTTGTCGAGACCCTTCGTGAAGCCCCAGTGGATGAGTCCGCCGACGAAGATCGCGGCGGTCGAGTAGAACGGCAGGTACATGCCCACCGCGATCAGCATTGGAGCGGGAGCTTCGACCAGAATGAGTCCGATCGCGAAGAACATCCCGACGATCACCAGCGGCCAGGCCATTTCTCCGCCCACGATGCCGCTGGCGATCAGGGCCATCAGACCAGCCTGGGGTGCCGGCAGCTCAGCGGAGCCGATTGTGTACGCGCCGTGCATGACGTTCAGCGCTACGGCGAGCACGAGGGATGCTCCGATCACGCCGATGATCTCACCGACCTCCATGCGCCAGGGCGTCCCTCCAAGGATGTGCCCGACCTTGAGGTCCTGCATCATGTCACCCGCGATCCCCGCGGCGCAGCATACGACGCCGGCCACGGCGAGCACGGCCGCCACACCGTGAACGTCCGTCAGACCGATCGCGACCATCAGAATGGCCGCGATGAGCAATGCACTCAGCGTAAGTCCCGAGATCGGGTTGTTGGAATTGCCGATCAGTCCAACGAGGTAGCCGGCCACTGCCGAAAACAGGAATCCGAGCACGACCATTACGACGGTGAGAATCAACGCGCCGACGATATTCTGAGCGAAATACCAGTAAAGGAAGAACGTGGCGATCGCCATGATTCCGATCGCCGGAATCACCCGATTGAACGGAAGGTCGATATCTGTTCGCTCCCGTTCGACTCCGTCCTTGCCGGATCCGACATCTCCAAACGCCTTGCGGATTCCGGATATCAGGGGTCCACGCAGGTTGTAGAGCGTGTAGAACGCAGCCACGATCATCGTGCCGACCGCCAGCGGCCGGACCTGGTTGAACCACACGTCCTCCGACAGCGCGACGAGCCCGCCACCGGTGGCAGCCGCTTCAGATAGAGCCGGATTCAG
>JAENXO010000322.1 GCA_016649455.1 Gemmatimonadota bacterium
AGCGAGTAATTCTCGTTCACGTCCGTGATCGGGAAGATCTCCTGGAACACCCGCTCGAGACCTACGTCCTGGCGCTCCGCTTCGGGGCCGGACCTCAACAGGCGGTCGAACGCCTCCAGCTGCACTTCGAGGAAGTGCGGCATGAGCATCGGTGTACCCAGCTTCGCGAAGGAGACTACGGAATCGTTCTTCATCGATGTCGCCAACTTCGTTCACCCCTCGAATTCGAATGGGCTCGCCCGACCAGGACGCAGACGTAGAGGCGCACGAAACCCCTCGCCCAGCGGGAGCCGTGAGGCTCCGCCGGGTCGACGGGGCGCCGTGTGCGCATCAGATTCTGTCGGACGAAGCGTTCCTGCATTCCGAGCCACGGTCTGAGTCAGCTGTGCGGCGGAAACGCGACGATCGCGCCCCCCCTCGCAGCATTACTTCAACTCGACAGTGGCTCCCTGCTCTTCAAGCTTCGCTTTGATAGCCTCGGCCTCTAGTTTTTCAACACCCTCCCTGACAGCCTTGGGGGCGTTGTCCACGAGATCCTTGGCTTCCTTCAGACCGAGATCCGTGACCTCGCGGACGACCTTGATCACCTGGATCTTCTTGTCGCCCACACCCACGAGCATGACGTCGAACTCCGTCTGCTCCTCGGCCGCGGCATCACCGGCGCCGGGCATCGCTCCCCCGACGCCCATGACCACCGGGGCGGCAGCCGTGACACCGAACTTGTCTTCCATCATTTCCTTCAGCTCTGCCGCCTCGAGGACGGTGAGAGAGCCGATCGCGTCTAGCAGCTCTTCAACCTTGCTCATTGCTCCACGTACTCCCTGCGTTGTTGCCATACATCGAGCCGGTGTGGAGAAGCCGCACCGAGCCCCCTTTGAGGGTCGGGCGGACTCAGTCCTGCCCTTCTCCCTTTTTCGCCACCTCTTCAACCATATATGCGATGTCTCGCATCAGCCCGCCGAGAACGCCAACCATACCTCCGACGGAAGCCGTCAAAGCCCCGGCGATCGAACCCAGCAGGGAATCCCTGCCCGGAAGATCAGCCAGTCTCGCAATGTCTGCAGCCTGCACCGTGCGGCTGTCGACCACTCCTACCCTGAAGACGGGCCTGTTATCGTGTTCCCTGGCGAAATCACGCACTGCCTTGGCCGGGGCCACCGGGTCATCGCCGGCGAGGACGAGTCCGGTCGGACCGGTCAGGTGCTCTTCGAGCCCGTCCAGATCGAGCCCATCGAGCGCCCGAATCGTCAGCGTGTTCTTCACGACGCGGTATGCCGCGCCGGACTCGCGCAGCTTGGCCCGCAACTCGCCCTGGGCCTCCACATCGAGGCCGGTGAAGTCCGTCACATAGATGGCCCCCGCCTGTTCGAGGCTCTCGGCAATTCCCGCCGTGATCGTCTTTTTCTCGTCGATTTTCATTCCGACGTTCTCCCGTCGCTCAGCGGTAGCCGGCCGGGTCGATCGATACTCCCGGACCCATCGTACTGCTTACCGTAACAGACTTTATGTAGGTGCCCTTGGCGGCGGACGGCCGGTTCCGCTTGATCGCATCCAGCAGCGCCTCGAAATTCCCATTGAGGCTTCCGGACTCGAAGCTCACCTTGCCGATCGGCGCATGGACGTTGCCGAACTTGTCTACCCGAAACTCGATCTTGCCGGCTTTCGCTTCCTGCACGGCGCGCCCGACATCCATCGTGACCGTTCCGGCCTTGGGTGTCGGCATCAGCCCGCGCGGGCCGAGTACACGACCGAGCTTCGCGACGTCCTTCATCAGATCCGGGGTCGCGATCGCCACGTCGAAGTCGAGCCAGCCTCCCTCGATCTTCTCGATGAACTCTTTCCCGACGAAGTCCGCTCCGGCTTCCTCGGCCTCGCGAGCCTTGTCACCCTGTGCCAGGACGAGGACTCGAACCGTGCGCCCCGTACCGGCCGGGAGAATTACTGTGCCTCGCACGATCTGATCGGCGTGCCTCGGATCGACACCCAGACGTACGGCCACGTCGATCGTCTCGTCGAACTTCGCGAAGGCCATCTCCTGGACCTGCTTGATCGCCTCCGGTGCTTCGACGAAGACGTCTTCCTCGAGACCGGTGTTCGCGTTCCGGTAATTCTTTCCGTGCCTCGCCATCAGTCCGCCACCTCGATCCCCATCGACCTGGCCGTGCCGGCGATCATCCGCGCGCCTGCATCCAGGTCGTTGGCATTCAGGTCTTCCATCTTGATCTCGGCGATCTTCTTCAGCTGGGCCCGGGTGACCTTGGCAATCTTGTTCCGGTTCGGCTCCGCGGAGCCCGATTCCAGCCCCAGCTCTTTCTTTAGCAGCACCGCCGCGGGAGGCGTCTTCGTGATGAACGTGAAGCTCCGGTCCGCGTAGACCGTGATCACGACCGGAATGATCATCCCCGGCTGATTCGAGGTCTTGGCGTTGAACTGCTTACAGAACTCCATGATGTTCGCACCATGCTGCCCCAGCGCCGGACCTACCGGCGGCGCCGGTGTGGCCACGCCGGCAGGGATCTGCAGCTTGATGTAAGCCATCACTCTTTTCGTCGATTTCTTCGCCATCTCTCGCCTCGTGGGTCCGTCAGTAGCCCTTCAGCTGGGTATAGTCCAGCTCCACGCTGGTCGGCCTGCCGAACAGGCTGACCTGAACGCGCACTTTGCCCTTGTCCGAAATGATCTCTTCGACCGTTCCGCTGAAATCGCTGAACGGACCCGCGGTGACCTCCACTACCTGCCCGACGTCGAACGGGATCTCCTGCTTCGGACCCTCTTCATCGACCTCTTCCGCCACCCCGAGGATCTTGTTCACCTCGTCATCGCGCAGAGGCTGGGGCTTCGACCCGCCGCCGAGAAACTTGATTACGCTCGGCGTGCTCGTGATCAGGAACATGGAGTCCTGGTTCAGGACCATGCTCACCAGCACGTAGCCCGGGTACAGCCGCTTCGTCGTCCGGACCTTCTTCCCGCCCTTGATCTCTACGACCTCCCGGGTCGGAACGATGACTTCCTTGACGTCGCGCTCCTCGGGCTCGGCGCCGAGTTCCGCCATTTTCCTCTCGAGCAGCGACTTGACCTTATTCTCATGTCCCGAGTAGGTCTGAATCGCGAACCACTGCGCCTCGCTCATTTCGTTCTTCGTCTCAGCCACTGAACAGCCCAACGAAGCCGCGGACGAAGGCCGAGAACACGGAGTCCATCAACCCGATAATGATCGCCAGAACGACGACGAAGACGAGAATCACGGCCGTGGCATTCCGCAACTGCTCGCGGTCGGGCCACGTGACCTTCTTCATCTCCGCCTGCACGCCCTCGAAGAACTCCTGCATTCCTCGGATCCCGACCATCTACCGTTCGTCTCCCGTCTGAATTCCACACCCGCCCGGTGGACGGAAACGCCGACTCCTTCCGCCCGATTCGAGCGAAATCGAGGCCCGAATCAGAAATCCGGGGCCCGGAGCCGGCGTCGCTGACACGCTCAGCGCGTCAGCGCGTTTCTTTGTGTTCCGTATGCGCGTCGCAACGGGGGCAATACTTTTTATACTCCACCCGCTGTGGATGTTTCCGCTTGTTCTTCGTCGTCGAGTAATTCCGCTCTTTACACTTCGTGCATTCGAGCGTGATCTGGTCTCTATTCGATGCCATTCCGATTTACTCGATGATGTCGGTGACGACGCCGGCGCCGACGGTACGTCCGCCTTCGCGGATCGCGAATCGCAGTTCCTTGTCCATCGCGATCGGCGTGATCAGTTCCACTTCCATGTTCACATTGTCGCCCGGCATCACCATCTC
>JAENXO010000527.1 GCA_016649455.1 Gemmatimonadota bacterium
CTGACGAACGCGCCGGTCCCGACGATCGAGCCGAGTCCGAGCAGGACCGCTCCGGGCAGACCGACGACTCGCGCCAGAGCTGCCCGGTCCGCCGGATCACTCATGCGTTTGCGAGCGTCGCCTCGAGCTTGATCGGCACCGCCGCCAGCGCCTGCGACACCGGACAATTGGTCTTGGCTCCCTCCGCGAACGCCAAGAATTCATCCAGCGTGATGTTCGGTATCACCGCGTGCGTCGTGAGCTCGATCAGGGTGATGGCGAACCCGGCATCCTGCTTTTCGAGGTGCACGACGGCATTCGTCTCGATGCTCTCCGGCTCGTGACCTTCCTTCCCGAGGGCGCCCGACAGCGCCATCGAGAAACACCCGGCATGCGCGGCGCCGATCAACTCCTCGGGGTTCGTCCCGGGATCCTCTTCGAAGCGTGAACCGAATGAATATTTGCCCTCATACGCCCCGCTTCCGAGACGCATCATTCCATTGCCCTTGAACAGGCCGCCGTTCCAGCGAGCCTCAGCCGTGCGCTTCATCTTCAATATCCTGTGTTCGGGTTGTCGTGGTTCGGAATTACATCCTGTACAGCTTGCTGGAACACTATCAGATCGGGTGTGCACCGCCAGACCCGGTGGGAGCCCCCGCCGGGCCGAGGTAGCTGAATCGAAACTGCGCATGAGACCGTGCCTCGGCAGGCGTTCCCAGCCAGTGCGTGGTTCCCCCGACCATCCAGACTACGATGTCGGCCAGGTCCAGCAGATCATCTACTTCATGGCCGGTGACGAGGACGGCGCACCCATGGCCCGCGAGCTCGCGAATCCCCTGAGCGACGCGCTGTCTGTCAGCCGGACTCACCTCGGCGAGCGGCTCATCAGCGATCAGGCAGGAGGGCCGTCGAAGCAGCGCCAGGCCCACTTCGACCCGCCGACGTTCCCCGCCCGACATCTTCTTCGCTGTCTTCCTTCGCAGCGATTCGATGTCGAGCCAGGCAATGGATCCGAGATCGAGGGGATGGCGGACTGACTGGCTCATCGCCCGAAGATGCCAGTTGACCGTAAGTCGCCACGACAACAGGCCCCGGTCGGGAAGGTAGAACAGCCCGCGGCGCGCGAGCGTCGACAACCGCGGCCGCTCGTAGACCCGATCCGCGAACTGGACCACTCCGAACTCCCGTCGGCACAGACCGAGCGCGGCTCGAATCAGCGTCGTTTTACCACAGCCATTCCGGCCCAGCAGCACCGTGACCTGACCGGCCTTCGCCCACACGGTGGCTGCCTTCAGGACCTGGCGGTCCCGAAACGAGACCCCCAGCGAGTCGGCCGTGAACATGATCGGATCTCCGTCCGCCACCTGTCAGCCGCCCGTCAGATTCGAGCGGCCGACGAACAGCAGGATCTCACACGAGAGCGCCGAGACCAGGGACACTGCTCCGACAGCAACCTCGGTAAGACCGAGATTCAGGAAGAACACCCGCTCGTTCATTCTACGGGCGTCGAACAGTGTGAGCCCGACGACGGTCGTCATGAGGAGGACTGAGGTCCGAACTCCTCCGAAAAAGAGACCAGGGGGAACTCCGCCCACCAGCCCCAGGGCCGCCAGCAGGAGTCGTATCACGACCCAGACTACGACGGAGGTCCGCACTACGGCTGCAATTGTACTCCAGGGGAAGCGCGGCACCGCATTGAGGGTGGCCGGCGTCCTGCTCGGCCCTGCCCGACCCGCCGCTCTCGTCATGTTCCGCCTCAGGCGATGCGTGCGAACACGGTTTCGAGGTCAGCCCGTGCCAGGACCCGCCGGCCGTCCGGAGAGCCTGGGCTCCACAGCACGAGCCTGATCTCTCCCTCCGACAGCTCGAGCCCCGTGATCCGACCATCGTTGAAGCAACAGCAACCGGAGTTGAACAGGCTCGGCTGCAGGGTCTTTCGGTCTTCCGGCGCCGGCGGTCCGCATGGTGCCGCGTCCCCGAGCCAGCCGCGCTTCATGCAGTCCGTGACGACGTCATCCCAGAACTCCTCGTCGTCGAAGCGGTTCGAGATCTCGTCGATGTCGATCCCGAGCCGGCGCTCGAGCTCGTCCAGGAGGGAGATCGACCCGAACACCGGCCGGTGGGTGTGACCCGTGATCAGCAG
>JAENXO010000617.1 GCA_016649455.1 Gemmatimonadota bacterium
GATGCCTCGGCCTCGGCCAGCAGCGCCGAGATATCCTCATCCGGCTCGCCGATGATCCCGATGATCGACCCGACCGGCACCGTGGCCCCCGCCTCGACGACGATCTTCCGCACGACTCCACCCTTCAAGGCCTCGATGTCCATGTTGGCCTTGTCGGTCTCGATCTCTGCCAGGACGTCGCTGGGCTCGACGCGATCGCCCTCCTGCACCTTCCACTCCAGCAGCCGGCCCTCTTCCATGGTGGGGCTGAGCTGCGCCATCACGATTTTGGTTGCCATGCGTTTCCCGCTCTCCAGGGCGTTCTCGTCGACCGGGTCAGTCGAGGTAGCAGACGTGTTTGACGGCCTCGATCACCGTTTCAGGGCTCGGAACGATCAGTTTCTCGAGCGACCGGGCGTAGTGCATCGGCACGTCGAGTCCCGACACCCGGGCGACCGGCGCGTCCAGTGCGTCGAACGCCTCGCGCTGAATGTCGTCCACCACCTGCGCACCGATTCCGGCGATCGGCCAGCCTTCCTCCAGCACCACGGCTCGGTTGGTCTTCCGCACCGACTCGATCGCCAGCTTCGTGTCCAGCGGCCGGACGCAGCGGAGGTCGACGACCTCCGCCTCGATTTCGTGCTCCTTCGCCAGCTGGTCGGCGGCCTGCAGCGCGACGTGCACCATTTTCGCGTGCGTGACGATCGTCACGTCGGCGCCGGCCCGTTTCACATCCGCCACGCCGATCGGCACCAGGTGCTCTCCGTCCGGCACCTCGCCCTTCATGTTGTACAGCAGCTCGCCCTCGATGAACACGACTGGATCGTTATCGCGGATCGCCGACTTCAACAGGCCGAGCGCGTCCGCAGGCGTGGCCGGCGTACACACCTTGAGCCCCGGAATGTTGGCGTACCACGGATCCGGAACCTGGGAATGCTGAGCCGAGAGCTGGAGCGCCGAGCCGCCCGGGCCGCGAAACACGATCGGCACGTTGTACTGCCCGCCCGACATCGCATACATCTTGGCCGCCGAGTTGACGATCGCGTCATACGCGAGGAGCGCGAAGTTCCAGGTCATGAACTCGACGACCGGCCGCAGACCGACCATCGCGGCGCCGATCCCGAGTCCGGCAAATCCGTTCTCCGCGATCGGGGTGTCCCGCACGCGCCACTCGCCGAATTCGTCGAGCAGCCCCTTCGACACCTTGTAGGCCCCGTCGTACTCTCCGACCTCTTCGCCGAGCAGGAACACGCTGTCGTCCCGCTCCATCTCTTCGCGCAGCGCCCGGTTCAGCGCTTCCCGATATGTGATTACCGCCACGCGTCCCTCCCGTCGGCCCCGCCGCGGTACTCGTCGGAATAGACGTTCCGGTAGATCTCCTCCGGGCCGGGCACCGGGCTGTTCTCCGCGAACGTCGCGGCTTCCTCGACCTCGGCGATCACCTGCTGATCCATCTCCTCGACCTCGTCGTCGGTAAGCACACCGGCGTCGGTAAGCCGATCGACGAAGGTGTTGATCGGATCCCGCTCCCGCTCGTGCGCGACCTCTTCGCGAGTCCGGTAGACACCGTGTGCCGGATCGGACATCGAATGGCCGAGATATCTGTACGTCTGGGCCTCGATGAACGTCGGGCGTTTCTCATCCCGCGCCCGGACGACCGCCCGCTTCATGGCTTCGTGCACGGCGAGCACGTCCTGCCCGTCTACCTGTTCGGCCC
>JAENXO010000397.1 GCA_016649455.1 Gemmatimonadota bacterium
CAGCCCGACCTGAGCGTACGCAGCGATCAGCTCGAAGTTAGATGCGGAGTTGATGTTCGTGCGCAGGTGATAGTAGACCCGGTCGGTGAAATTTCCGTCGAAAATGAACCTGGTCCGGGGAACATCCCAGCCGCGGGTGAAGTCACTTTCGTCCGCATGAACCGAGTCAGGCCTCGTCCGCCAGTTCGTGTTGTAGCGAATCTGAGTATAGGCGCCGATGTTGAGCCGAAACTGGCCGTCCTTCGACCTGATGAAGAAACCGTTCCAGCCGTTCTTCTCGTAGCCGGCTTCGACTCCCTGCTCGTCAGGGTCCTCCTCAACGACGGTCTCGCCTTCGGGACCCGTCGGAATCGTGTCCGTGACAACGGCGGGTTCCTGTGCGACCAGTCCGGGTGCGGCGAACGGAAGCACAGCCAGGGTGAGAGCCAGTGTCAGGCTGCATTTCGACAGGGTCCGCTGGAGACGGGTGCGCACGAGAATTCTCCTATCGACCGTGTAACCCGGAGGTCGAGTACCGGTGAGCTGGATCGAGGCAGGTGCATCGACCGGATTGTCCGGTTCGGTAAGAATGTTCAGCGAAGTCCTCTCGATCTCAAGCAGCCGGTCGGTTGGCGCTGCGAGCCGGATCGGCGACTCAACCGTCATCACCTGGCAGGTGTCTAACAGTCGACGCCTGCAGGCTCTCATCAGAACTCGCCGAGTCGCGACAAGACACTATGATTCAGAAGATCGTCGTATCGCTCGCCGTCCTCGCCATCCTGATTCCCGACACCGCCGCCGCCCAGTCCGGGTACACGGAACTGTGGACGCAGTACAGGGGCTCGGTCGGCTCGCCCGGCATTTCTGCCGACGGTGAGTCGTTCTACGCCTTCGTCCAGCAATGGGATGAGGAGGCGGGTGAGCGGGTCACGCAGATCCGTCACTACTCGATGGACGGTGACGAACTCGAGCCGGACATCCAGCGGTCCAGTCCCCGCTTTTCATCTACCGGCGCGCACCACGTGTTCAAGAGCACCGGCGACGACGGTGACTACGGGATTTTCGTGTTCGATGTGGCGCTGCAGGAGTACCAGTTTCTCACGCCGGTGAAGGAAGCCGGAACCTTCCTGGGCCACCGGGCGCAGCGGAATTATGTTTGGTCACCGGACGGTTCGGAGATCGCGTACATCTCCGCCACGGTCGATCCCGCCGACGCGGACGAGAGCGGTCCGGACGAAGGAGAGGATGCTGGCGCGGACGAGCCCGAATGGGCCCCGATAGTGACCGACCGTCTGCTGTTCAAGTCGCGAACTGCGCTGTCCAGCGATCTGCGGAGCCACATCTTCGTCATCCCCGTCACTGGAGGAGAGGCGCGCCAGTTGACGGACGGCGAGTATGACGAGCACAGCATCGACTGGTCGCCCGACGGCCGTGAAATCGTGTTCGTCAGCGATCGGAGCCCGGACCCGGATGACATTCATGGAAACGACTTGTGGACCGTGAAGGTGGCCGACGGGACGATCCGCCGGCTGACCGAGACCGCCGGCCCGGAATTCTCACCGCGGTACTCTCCCGATGGACAATGGATCGCGTATCTCGGAGCGGACCGACCGGTAAATACGCGGGACAGCCCGATGGAGACGGACCACCTGAAGCTGATACCGTCCGACGGCGGCCCGGTCCGGAACCTGACTCTTCCGCTCGACCGCCGCCTGGTGGACTTCGCCTGGTCGGAAGACTCCGAATTCCTGTTCTTCACCGCCCACGACGAGGGCTCGATCGCCCTGTATCGAGTGGATGTGGAAGATGGATCGATACACCCGATCGTGACCGGAGAGATGAGGATCGCGGGCTTCGCGGTGAGCCCGACCCGGGACCGGATCGTCTACCGGAACGAGACCGCCGAGCGGGGGCTCGAACTCCACGTCGTGAATTTCGACGGAAGCTGGCACCGACAGGTGACGCGGGCGCAGGATCCATTCATGGCGAACGTTCCGGTGGCCGTGTCGGACACCTTCTGGTTCGAGAGCTTCGACGGGATCCCGGTACAGGGCTGGCTCACCAGGCCGATGCCGTTCGATCCCGCCGCGCGCTACCCGACGCTGCTCTCGATTCACGGCGGACCGCACTCGGATACCGGTTACATGATCTACAACTGGCCGTCCCAGGCGATGGCGGAGCGTGGCTACGCGGTGGTGCAGATCAATCCTCGCGGCAGCACCGGCTACGGCCAGGAATTCGCGGACGGGACGCTGCGGGACTGGGGCGGAGGTGACTACGAGGACCTGATGGCCGGCATGGACGCGGTCCTGGCTCGCAATGCGTGGGTCGATCCCGAGCGCCTCGGTGTCCTCGGGTACAGTTACGGCGGCTACATGACGAACTGGGTGATCACGCAGACCGACCGGTTCAAGGCGGCACTGGCGGGCGGCAGCCTGTCGAACCTGATCAGCTTCTACGGGACGTCGATCTACCATCTCCTGGTGGAGACGGAATTCCCGGGCGAGGCGTGGGAAAACTACGAGCTGCTGTGGGATCGATCCCCCCTGAAACACGTGGCGAACGTCACCACTCCGACCCTGTTCGTGCATGGTGACGCCGACCACGACGTGCCGATCGAGCAGGCGGAAGAGATGTACGTCGCGCTCAGGAAGCTCGGGGTCGAGGCGCAGCTGGTTCGCTATCCGGAAGTTGGGCACATGCTGGAGAGCCCGGCCTACTTCGACCTCCTGGAGCGCTCGCCGGCCTGGTTCGATCGGTTCCTGAAGCCGGAACTGGTGCCCTGATGCGGGAAGGGTTCCGGTGTCCGCCGGAGCCCTTCGGAAGTTCGAAACTCGACGCCGATCAGACTTCGGCCGCCGGTTCGGCCTGTCCACCCAGCCACTTGTAGGCGAATCCCGCCAGGGCTCCACCCACGATAGGTGCGACCCAGAACAGCCATAGCTGTGACAGCGCCCAGCCCCCGACGAACAGGGCGGGGCCGGTGCTGCGCGCCGGGTTCACCGACAGGTTGGTGACCGGGATGCCGACCAGGTGAATCACGGTAAGCCCGAGTCCGATCGCGATCGGAGCGAGGCCGGCCGGGGCCCGCCC
>JAENXO010000634.1 GCA_016649455.1 Gemmatimonadota bacterium
TCCGGCACGAACAGGACGCAGCATTGCCAGGCTTCATTGAAGTACCGGCGATTTGCGTCCATGTCTCCTTCGGACAACAGCAGGCCGAGCAGTCGGTGGCTGTGGTACCAGCCTACGAGGACACCAGGGTGCCGGCGGAATTCCGGCTGTGCGTCCGCCCAGGCACGGAGCAGATAGGCGCCCGGCGCTTCCTCGACGAATTCTTCGCTGGCCGGCAGCGCCCGATCCACGAGTGCGTAGTGCACCCCGGAATTCGGGCAGCGGTGCAGTCGGCCGAGCAGGAATCCGAACCGCGACTCCCGTGGATCGCCCGTCGCGTGGTGGGCCATCTCGGTGAGGACAGCCCGCTGGAATACGAGCTCGTAGGGTCCGTCCGGGGTCGGCGGCTCGGGCGTCGGACTCCTCCTGGGGACCCAGAGCACGGCGCGGTCGACAGGAAACGGGGCCCGAACATGAATGTCCCGGCTTTCAGCCGTCGCGCCGGGCCTGCCGCGCCCGGCATCCCGCAGAGATACCGATCGATCGTTCACTCGACTACCGCAGTGCGATGAGGTCGAGGATCGGCACACCCATCAGAGCCGACCGGCCCGTCCGGACCCGCCCCAGCACGTCGATGATCTGCAGGGCGTGCAGCGACTCGACCTGCGGAAGCAACTCAGGCGGAACCGCGATGTACACGAAGCCTCCCGATTCATCCGCGGGCCGGGCGAGAATGAACGGCTCTCCCTCGTAGAATTCGGTGCGCACCGCTTCGGCGCGCTTTACGGAAACGAACTGGACTGACCAGCGAACCCTCCTTCCGACGTATTGCTCTGGGTTGGCTCGCAGATCCGCCGCCGTCAGCGAGTCCGATGCCGCAGCCGAATCCGACGGAAGCGTGGACTGCTCCCGAACCCAGCCTTCCAGGCGCACCCGGGCCCATTCTCCCTGCCTGGACACTACTGCAACATCCGCTCCGGCCTGCAGTGTCGCTACCGTGTCACCCTCCGGAGACACGAGCAACATCACCGGCGACTCGGAAACCACGAGACGATCGGGAAGTGCAGCGGCAGTCGAAGGCACGGCCGGGACCGGGACTTCGTCACCATCGGCAACCCCGGGGCCGGCATCCGGCTGTTCGGGGGGCGGGGCGGCGACCTGGCCGCCGGTCTCCGATACCGAGCCGGACCAGATCCAGGCGATCCGGCGGACCCGCACCCAGTTTCCCCGTGTCTCCAGGCTGTCGAGCAGCATACCGCGTTCGAGGATCGCCACGCGGCGGGATCCGGCATCCGGCTCCTCCCGGAGATTCTCTCCCCCGGGCTTCGAGACCACGAGATCGAAACCGTCGCGCTGGTCCGCCGAGACCGATGGCTTCCAGATCCAGCCCGAGAGGGCGGCCTCGTGCCAGCGACCCTGCCGTCCCACGATTTCGAGCACCGTGCCCTCGAGCACCGTAGCAAGGCGGTTTCCACTCGATACCTGTGGCTCCTTCCGGAAATTCTCTTCAGGGATCGTGAGCCGCACCGACTGGGCATTCAACAGTCCAGGAGCAAATCCGAGGAGCGCAGCTACGAGTCCGAATTGCACCAGGTGAGGACGGAAGGCAGAACGATCTGGAAAAGGCAAGGCGTCGCCTCTACA